>JALYRN010000099.1 GCA_030855295.1 Myxococcota bacterium
GCGCTCGAGGTGCGAGCGCCCATCGCCGGCCGCATCGCGGAGGTCGGGTTCGCGCCCGGGGCGTACGTCGAGGAAGGCGCGCGCCTGTTCCGGATCGTCGACGGGAGCGCGCCGTGGATCGAGATCCACGTTCCCGCCGCGGACGCGAGCGCGCTCGATGCGGCGCGCGGCGGATGGGCGTCGATCGACGGGCGCGAGCGGCCGACCGCCCTCTCGCCCGAGCGCTTCGTCGCGCGGTCGCCTGCGATCGACCCCGACAGCCAGACGCTGCGGGTCGTCTACGCGCTCCCCGCGGATGACGGGGACGTGATCCCGGGACTGCTCGCCACCGCCTACCTGCGGATCGGTGAGCCGATCACTGCGCTCGTGGTGCCGTCGCCCGCGCTCGTCGAGGACGGCCCTGCGACGGTGGTGTACGTGCAAGTCGAGGGAGAGGCGTTCGAGCGGCGCGTCGTGCGGGTGATCGCGCGTGAGGGCGAGCGGGTGGGCGTCGAAGGCGACGTCAGGGTCGGTGAGCACGTCGCCACGCGCGGCGCGTACAGCGTGCGCCTCGCCGCGTCGAGCGGATCGGCACCCGCGCATGGTCACGCGCACTGAGGCGACACGGCCGTGATCGACGCAGTCATCGCCGCCTCGCTGCGCCATCGGGTGCACGTGCTCGCGCTCGCGGTCGCGCTGCTGGCGTTCGGCTCCTGGCGCGCGATCCACATGCCCGTCGACGTCTTCCCCGACCTCACGGCACCGACCGTGACCGTCGTGAGCGAGGCGCACGGCATGGCGCCCGAGGAGGTGGAGCAGCGCGTGACGTTCCCGATCGAGGCGGCGCTGAACGGCGCGACGGGCGTCCGGCGGGTGCGCTCGTCGAGCGGCGTCGGCATCTCGGTGGTCTGGGTCGAGTTCGAGTGGGGCACCGAAGTCTTCCGAGCGCGTCAGATCGTCGCCGAGAAGCTACAGCTCGTCCGGGCACAGCTCCCGACCGAGATCGAGCCTCCGGTGCTCGCGCCGATCTCGTCGGTCATGGGCGAGGTGCTCTTCGTCGCGCTCACGTCCGATCGGCACTCGCGCATCGAGCTCCGCACGATGGCGGACTTCACGCTCCGACGTCGGCTGCTCGGCGTCTCCGGCGTCTCGCAGGTCATCGCGCTCGGCGGCGACCGGCGTCAGTACCAGGTCCTCTTCGACCCCGAGCGGCTCGACGCGATCGATCTCGCTCCGAGCGAGCTCGCGGATGCGCTCTCGGGCACGAACCGGAGCGTCTCGGCAGGTTTCCTGGACGTCGGCGGCGAGGAGCTCCTGGTGCACGGCGCCGGACGCGTGCATCCGGCGCGCGCGATCGACGACATCGGACAGACCGTCGTCGCCGTGCGGGAGGAAGTGCCGATCCGCGCGCGCGATCTCGCCGAGGTCCGAGAAGGCGCCGCCCCGAATCGCGGCGACGCGAGCTTCGACGGACATCCGGCGGTCGTCATCGGCATCCAGAAGCAGCCCGGCGTTCACACGCTCGAGCTGATGGCGCGCCTCGATGCCGAGCTCGACGCGCTCGAGGCCTCGCTGCCGGAGGGGATGTCGCTCCACCGCCACGTCTTCCGCCAGTCGGACTTCATCGAGGTCGCAGTCGACAACGTCGTGGCAGCGCTGCGCGATGGAGCACTGCTCGTCCTGCTCGTGGTGCTGCTCTTCCTGGCGAGCTTCCGCGCGAGCGTGGTCACCGTGGTCGCGATCCCGCTCTCGATGCTCGCGGCGATCCTGGTGCTCGACGCGCTCGGCGCGACGCTGAACACGATGACGCTCGGAGGCCTGGCGATCGCGGTGGGGGAGCTCGTCGACGACGCGGTGATCGACGTCGAGAACGTCGTGCGGCGGCTGCGCGAGAACGGCGCGCGACCCGAAGCCGAGCGACGCCCGGCGATGGCCGTCGTCCTCGCAGCGAGCCGCGAGATCCGTAGCTCGATCGTGTTCGCGACGCTCGTCGTCGCGCTGGTGTTCCTCCCGCTCTTCGCGCTCTCGGGGATCGAGGGGCGGCTCCTCGCGCCGCTGGCGATCGCGTACGTGGTGTCGTTGCTCGCCTCGCTGTTGGTCGCGCTGACCGTGACCCCGGTGCTCGCGTCGTTCCTGCTGCCCCGCGCGCGCACCGTGGTCCGCGGGCGCGAGCCCTGGGTCGTCACCCGCCTGCGCGCTGCCTACGCGCCGCTGCTCGCGCGCACGATGCCGCGCTGGCGCGCGGTGATCGCGGTCGCCGCCATCGCGCTGGTCGTCGCGCTGTTCGCGCTCGCGCGCACCGGCCAGGGCTTCCTCCCCGAGTTCCACGAGGGCACGCTCACGCTCGCGGCGGTCACGCTGCCGGGTACGTCGCTCGAGCAGTCGAACGCGATCGGACGTCGGATCGAGGAGATCCTGCTCGCTCACCCCGAGGTGGTCGGGGTCGCGCGTCGGACCGGCCGCGCCGAGCAGGACGAGCACGCGCAGGGCGTGTACGCGTCGGAGCTCGACGTCGGTCTCCGCGACACGGAGCGGCCCCGCGAGGAGCTCTTGGCCGATCTCCGACGGGAGCTCACGGCGGTCCCCGGCACCACGATCGTGATCGGCCAGCCCATCTCTCACCGCGTCGATCACATGCTCTCGGGCACGCGCGCGAACCTCGCAGTGAAGATCTTCGGCGACGACCTCGCGACGCTGCGAGGGCTCGCGGCGGAGGTCGAGCGCGCGATGCAGGACATCGACGGCGTCGTCGATCTCGCGATCGAGCAGCAGGTCGACATCCCGTTCGCTCGGGTGCGCTTCGATCGCGCGGCGCTCGCGAGGCACGGCCTGCGCGTCGAGGACGCCGCCGATGCGCTCGAGCTCGCGACCGTGGGTGTCGTGGTCTCCGAGGTCCTCGACGGACAGGCCGCGTACGACGTGGTGGTCCGACAGCGCCCGGACTCGGTGTCCGACCTCACCGAGCTCGCCGAGGTCCGCGTGATCGCGCCGAGCGGCGCGCGAATCCCGCTGCGCACCGTCGCCGATGTGCGCCGGGACGTCGGCCCGAACGAGATCGGCCGCGAAGGCGTGGAGCGGCGCATGGTCGTCATGTGCAACGTCGCCGGTCGCGATCTCCGCAGCGTGGTCGACGACGTGCGCGCCACCATCGAGCGCGACGTCGAGCTGCCTGCGGGGTACCGCGTGGCGTACGGCGGGCAGATCGAGAGCGCCGAGAGCGCATCGCGCACCCTGTTCTTCCTCGCCCTCGCGAGCATCGCCGCGATCTTCCTCTTGCTCGCGACGGCGTTCGGCTCGTCGCGCGACGCGCTGCTCGTGATGCTCAACCTTCCGCTCGCGCTGATCGGCGGCGTGGCAGGCGTCTACGTCGCGGGAGGCGTGGTCTCGATCGCCTCGCTGGTCGGCTTCATCACGCTGTTCGGCATCGCCACGCGCAACGGCATCATGCTGGTGACGCACGTGCGCCACCTCGTCGTCGAAGAGGGCGTGCGCGACGCGGCAGAGGCGGTGCGACGCGGCGCCGAGGAGCGCCTCGCACCCATCCTCATGACCGCGCTCGCGGCCGGTCTCGCGCTGGTGCCGCTCGCGCTGGCGGGCGGTGAGCCGGGCAGCGAGATCCAGTCGCCGATGGCGATCGTGATCCTCTTCGGCCTGTCGAGCTCGACCCTGCTCAACATGATCGTCGTCCCGGCGATGGTGCTGCGCTTCGGCAGCGTGCGCGACCTCGTCGCAGCGCGCCTGACCACCGACGCTCGACCGCCGCAAGATCTCCGCTGACATCGACGTGCCCGATCAGCGCGCCGCGCGAGGGCGCGCGAGCCGGGCCGCGAGGTACGCCGCGAGCGCCACCTTCGTCTCCTCGATCATCACGCGCCGATCGCGCGGCGACGAGGTGGCCGCGACGAGCAAGAGCCCGCTCACCAGGTGCACCGCCGTGCGCGCCACGTCCTTGCGCTCGCGCGCCGCGAGCGCCGGAGCGACGGGCTTCAGGCTCTCGGCCAGCCGTCGCGTGAAGCGATCGCCCCAGAGCGCTCCGGTCGCCGCGAGGACCTCGCTCGCCTGGGCGCCGAGCCACGCGGCGCGATAGCCCGGCTCCTCCACCCAGAAGCGCGCGAACGCATCGACGACGTCGCCGGTCGCTCGCTCGAGATCCGAGCCCGCCGACCGCAACGCGCCGTCGACCACCGCCGACAGGCGCTCGCCGTGCCGCTCGAGCAGCCCCACCAGCAGCGCCTCGCGGCTGGGGAAGTATTCGTAGACGGTGCCGACTGCGGCGCGCGCCTCCTTGGCGACCGCGTTGGTGGTCAGCGCGTCCCATCCGTCGCGGTCCAGGATGCGCGCCGTGGCATCGAGGAGCGCCTCGCGGCGCTGGCGCGCGCGCTCCTGGACGGGGCGGCGCACCGGACGATCGGCGGCAGACATCGGGCCCGAGGTTGACAGGAGTCGAGTGAACGCTCAACTTCGTCGGAAGTCGAGCAAACGCTCGACTTTGACCTGCGAGAGGGGATCGTCGATGTCCATGCCGTTGTCCGGTCCCTCATCGCCTCGCGAGCGCCGCGCCGCGACGCTGCTCTCGACGCTCTCGCTCGTCGCGCTGGGCGCGCAGGCGGTGCTCGGGGTCACGCCGATCGCGACCGTGCCCGCGCTCGTCGCGATCGGGCTCGCGGTGGTCGCGTGGCGCTGGAGCCCGCGGGCGCTCCCGCTGACGACGCTGATCGCGATCTGGCGCGGCGTGATCCAGGACCGCCTCGAGCCGCTCGTCGGGGTCAGCGTGGCGGTCGTGCTGCAGGCGATCTCGTTCGGGACGCAGCACGCGCACGGCGTCCCCCGAGGGCTGGTCGGCGTGCTGCTCGCGGGCACCTGGGCGCTGATGCTGGGCGCGCTCCGCCACCGCTCCGGCGGCCTCCTCGCGCCGCTGATCGCACACATCATCGCGGACGCCGCGATCGCCATTCTCGTGCTGACGCTCGCGCTCGGTGGCTGATGCCCGTCGGCGGACACCCTCTTGCGCGCGAGAGAACGTGACGTCCTCCGCATCGCCTGGCGCGCCGCCGCAGCCGCGCGAGACCCGGCTTGTGGGCGCGCAGTGAACCGGCTCTCATCGGCCTCATGACGAGCGCGCGGACGCGGATCGCGGTGACGGCGATGGGCTCGGAGGGCGACATCCGCCCCTTCGTCGCGCTCGCGGCAGGGCTGAGGAGGGCGGGGCACGACGCGTGGCTCGTCGCCGCCGATCGCTTCCGGGCGCGCGCCGAAGGCGCCTCCGTTCCGTTCCGCCCGACCGGTCAGCAATGGGACGAGGCGGCGTATCGCGCCGTGATGTCGAAGATCTTCGCCGAGAAGAACCCGCTCAGACAGATCAAGGCCTTCGTCGAGGCCGGCGTGAGCGAGCTGGTGGACGCGGCTCCTGGGGTCGTCGAGGCGACCCGCGACGCCGAGCTGATCGTGCATCGTCGCGGCGTCGCGACCGCGCCGATGCCTCTGACGAAGCTCACCGCAGAGACGCTCGCCGCGCGCCTCCGCGCGATGGACGAGCCGATGCGAGCACGCGCGAAGGCGCTCGGCGACTTGGTGGCCGCCGAGGACGGTGTCGCACGCGCATGCGTGCTCGTCTCCGAGCGACTGTCCAGTGGGCTCGTGAGCGCCTGAGCCCTCCCGCCCTCCCGCCCTCGCGCCCCGCTCGTCCGCGTCGCCACGCGCCTCATCACCTCGCGCTTCGGCGCTCCGAGGCTCACGCGCTTCATCGACGTGGCGATCCGCGGCGCCGTTCGTACCGTCTCCTCGGCGGCGAGCTAGCATGCCGTAGGGAGCGACGAACCCTCGATGAGCCGAGACACCTGGGTCGTCCAGCGCGGACAGTCGGTGGCGGGCGACCCGGCCACGCTCCCGTTTCGCTACGCGCCGGTCCTCTACGACACGCTGACGGTCGGACCTCACCACCTCGACGCGCCGGCCGAGCAGCAGCTGCGCCGCGCCGCGGGCATGCCGAGCGATCTCGACCTCGTCGACGAGCACCAGAGCCTGCTCGGGCAGGACGTCGTGCTGCTCGTCGAGCGCGAGCTCGCGGCGGTGCTCGGGGCGCTCTGGTGGATCGACGTGCTGAGCCAGCGCGGCGCGGACGTCAGCGGAGTGCGGCTCGCGATCGCGCCGTCGGGGCCCGCCAGCGTGGTCGTTCGCGCCGTGCGCGACGCGCTGCCGATCGGCTCGGACGTCGAGCCGCTGCGTGCGCTGCGACGAGCGATCGCGGCGGACGACGACACGATGTCGCTGCCGATCGACGCGGTGTCCGAGGCCCGCCGGCCGTGGGCATCCGTCGCCGCGCGGATCCTCGATTTGCTACCCGACGCGCGGGGCCTCGATCGCGACGACGCACGGCTGCTCGAGCAGGTCGGGCGCGACTGGACGGGCGCGGCCTACGTCGTCGGGAACACACTGGCAGCACAGGACCGCGAACATCGAACCGGCGATCTGACGCTCTGGGATCGTCTCCGCCTCCTCGCCGAGGATCGTCCCGCGAAGCACTGGCGCGACGTCATCGACTCCGACCAGCGCACTTCGCTGGTCGAGCTCGAGCTCCACGGCGCGAGCGCGATGCGCTTCGCGCGCGCCCGCCGCGCCCCATTCGGCGAACAGGTGCTCGCCGGTCGCGACGCCCTCGACATCCGAGCGTTCGACCGCTGGGTCGGCGGCCGCTTCCTGACGCGCGAGCGCATCCTCCGTGGAGGCCTGCGCCGCGGGTGATCCGCGTCGGCGCACGGAGCCGCGGGTCGCGCGCCGTTCACTGCTGGAAAGCGTCCCCAGCGGGATTCGAACCCGCGTTAGCGCCGTGAAAGGGCGCCGTCCTGGGCCTCTAGACGATGGGGACGGTGGAGCGATCGCGGAAATCGAGTGGGCCGTCCCGGACTCGAACCGGGCACCGTCGGGTTAAAAGCCCGCTGCTCTACCGGCTGAGCTAACGGCCCTCGGGCGTCGGAGAGCGGCGACCCGTCTAGCTTGCCACCACTTCTCCGTCAAGCACGGCCGATGTTGCACACGGGTGTGTAACGCCCGTGACGTCACGCCGTCTGTCACGGCACACGTCGACGCGGTGACAGAGCGTCCGTGAACGGCCGGGCACAGATGTCAGAGTGGCTGCTCGAGCGGTCACCAAGGGCCCCCGGCGCAGTGTGTGCTCCGGCAGAAGCCGGCGACCCCAGCCCACCGTGTCGGGGAAACCCCTACGGAAATTACGCGAACCTCGCACGTCCATGCAGACGTGCACCTTCGCGGACGAGAGAAAACGACTCGCGCGGGAGCGACACAGGTGTGGCGCTGCGCCCACGGTCGTCGGCGATGGAATGACGAGATCATTCTGGTCGTTGGCTGGCACGTACGTTGCTGAGGGACGTCGCACCAATCTTACGGAGCGCATCGAGCGGCACACCAGAGAGCGGAGGCAGGTCATGGGCAATCAATCGACGACGGCAGTGCTCATCGCAGAGCGCGACAGCGAGTGGCAGGACTGGGCCGACCAGCTCCAGCACACGGCGTCGTTCGTTCGCGTCGTCGCCCAGCGTCCAGGCGAGTCCGCCTCCGCCTTCGCCTCGCGCGTGCGCACCGAGATGCAGCGTGAAGGCGGCACCGTCGACGAGGCCGTCCTCGCCGGTGGTCTCGCGTGTGATCCCGAGGTGCTCGCGGCGCGCGCTCTCGTGGTCCGTGCGCTGACCTCGCGGATGACGGCGACCGGCCGGCTGCACCTCGACGGCACGCGCCGCACCCGGCTCGCGATGGAGGCGCTCGCGCAGATCGTCAGTGACCAGCTCCAGGCGAGCGGCGTACAGGTCGTGACCGATCGCGCGCCGGTGTTCGTCCCGGCGGCGGCCGAGCTTCCGCTCGCTGCCTGAGCCGGACGACCCACCGAACGAACGAAGGAAGGCGAGCCCGCGGCGCTCGCCTTCTTCGTTCCGTCTCGCGTGCCTACCGCAGCTCGACGATCTTCTCGCCGAAGAGGCGCTCGAGCGACGCGAGCAGCGCATCGCTCGGCTCGACGCTCAAGCCCAGCTCCGCGACCGAGACGCTCCAGCGCTCGACGCTCGTGAGCTCGAGCCCGACCGGGCAGGGGCCCGGGTGCGCGTGCAGGGCGTCGCGCAGCGCGCGCAGCTTCTTCGCGTCGACGCGCTCGACCGTGACCTTCACGCGCACCGCCTTGGTGCGCTCGCGCAGCGCCTGCGCCAGCGGCTTGACCTGCTGGAGCGTCAGCTTGGCCTCGGGCGGGGTGTCGTCCTCTTCGGGCGCGTCGCGATCGCGCTCCCACCGGAGCTTCGCCTCGACGTAGACCGGCTCGCCGCTCTTGAGGATGTCGCGCGCGCCCTCGATCTCGCGATCGCGCACGACCACCTCGATGCGGCCGTCGGCGTCCTCGAGATGGAAGAAGCCGATCTTGCCGCCGGTCTTGGTCGGCCGCTCGCGATAGCCCTCGACCACGCCGCCGATGCGGATCTCGGAGTGGTCGTCGCGCCCCGAGATCGACGCGGTGGTCGCGTTGCCGAAGCGCGCGAGCTCGGTCCGGTAGCGATCGAGCGGATGCCCCGAGACGTAGAAGCCGAGCGACGCGCGCTCGCGCGCGAGCAGCTCGCGCATGTCCCACGCCGTCACGCTCGGGTACGCCGCCGCCGTGGTGCGATCGACCTCCTGCCGCGCGCCCGCGTCGAAGAGCCCGAAGAGCGACGTCTGCCCGCTCGCGCGATCCGCGCTGACGCGGCGCCCGCGCTCGATCGACGCCTCGATCGCGGCGAACGCCTGCGCGCGCGAGACCTCGAGCGTCTCGTGCGTCGCGTCGAACGCGCCCGACTGCACCAGCGCCTCGATGACGCCCTTGTTGACGCGCCGCAGATCGACCCGCGCCGTGAAGTCGAACTGATCGGCGAACGGCGCCTCGCGTCCGTCCTCGCCGGTGCGCGCCTCGAACACCGCCTCGAGCGCGCTCTCGCCGATGCCCTTCAGACCACCGAGCCCGAAGCGGATCTTCGGCCGCATCGGATCGCGCACCACGCCGCCCATCGAGACCGGGCGGTTCTCGCGCCGCTTGGGCGCGTGCTCCGCGGGGTCGTAGACGACCGCGAAGTCGATCGCGCTCTCGTTGACGTCGGGCGGCAGCACCGTGACGCCCATCGATCGCGCCTCCGCGACCGTGCGCACGACCTTCTCGGTCTTGTCCTTGTCGGCCGTCAGCGTCGCGCAGACGAACTCGACCGGGTAGTGCGCCTTCAGATACGCCGTCTGGTACGTGATCAAGGCATACGCCGCCGAGTGCGACTTGTTGAAGCCGTAGCCCGAGAAGAAGTCGACGAGGTCGAAGATCTTCCCCGCCTGCTCCGCGGTGTGGCCGTTCTTCTCCGAGCCCTCGACGAAAGTCTGGCGCTGCAGCGCCATCTCCTCCGCCTTCTTCTTGCCCATCGCGCGGCGCAGCATGTCGGCGCCGCCGAGCGTGTAGCCCGCCATCACGCGGGCGATCTCCATGACCTGCTCCTGGTAGACGATGACGCCGTAGGTATCGGCGAGCACCGGCTTCAGGCACGGATCGGGATACTCGACCTTCACGCGCCCGTGCTTGCGCTGCACGAAGTCGTCGACCATGCCGCTGCCGAGCGGGCCGGGACGATAGAGCGCGACCGCGGCGACGATGTCCTCGAAGGTGTCAGGCCGCAGCTTCTTGAAGAGGCCCTGCATGCCCTGCGACTCGAGCTGGAAGACGTTCGTCGTCTCGCCCGAGGCCAGGAGCGCGAACGTCGCGCGGTCGTCCATCGGGATGCGCGAGAGGTCGAACGGCTCGCCCTTCCGATCGGGGCGCTTGTCGATGAGCTTCACCGCGATGTCGATGACGGTGAGCGTCTTGAGGCCGAGGAAGTCGAACTTGACCAGGCCCGCGTACTCGACGTCGTCCTTGTGGTACTGCGTGACGTAGACGCCTTCTTCCGGGCAGAAGACGGGCACGTGATCCCATAGCGGCCCCTCGCTGATCACGATGCCCGCCGCGTGCATGCCGGCGTGGCGGTTCAGATCCTCGAGCGTCATCGCGGTGTCGAGGAGATCGCGGATCTGCGTCTCCTCTTCGTAGGCGGCCTTGAGGCGCGCCTCCTGCTCCATCGCCTTGAGGATCGGGACCGTCTTGCCCTGCACCGGCTCGGGCACCATCGCCGCGATGCGCGCGGCCTCCTGCGGCTGCATGCCGAGCACGCGCCCGACGTCCTTCACGACGCTCTTGCTCTTGAGCTGATGGAAGGTCGCGATCTGTCCGACCGACGTGTCGCCGTACTTCTGCCGCACGTAGTCGATCACGCGGTCGCGACCGTCCATGCAGAAGTCGACGTCGAAGTCCGGCATCGACACGCGCTCGGGGTTCAGGAAGCGCTCGAAGAGCAGGCCGTGCTGGATCGGATCGAGGTCGGTGATCCGCAGCGCGTACGCGACCAGCGAGCCCGCGCCCGAGCCGCGCCCGGGGCCCACCGGGATCGAGTGATCCTTCGCCCAGTTGATGAAGTCCTGGACGATCAGGAAGTAGCCCGGGAAGCCCATCTGGATGATGGTCCCGAGCTCGAACTCGAGGCGCTCCCGGTATGCCTCGTGGTTCAGCGTGCGGCCGGTCGCCTCGAGCTCGCGGAAGCGGCGCGCGAGCATCTCGTGGCTGCACTGACGGAGGAAGTCGGCCTCCGTCATGCCGTCCGGCACCTTGAAGCGCGGCAGCTTCGGCTTGCTCTTCGGGTTGCACGCGCCGCCGCAGCGCTCGGCGATCTCGAGCGTCGCGCGGATCGCGTCCGGCGTGTGCCGGAAGAGCTCGACCATCTCCTCGCTCGACTTGAGGAAGAGCTCGTGGCTGCCGTGGTGCGCGCGCTCCATGTCGGTGTACGCGCGGCTCGCGCCGATGCACTGCAGGACGAGCTGCGCGCGCGCGTCCTTGCGCTCGAGGTAGTGGCAGTCGTTGGTCGCGACCATCGGCAGCGCGAGATCGCGCGCGAGGATCGAGAGGACCTCGTTGAGCGGCGCGCTCTCGGGGAAGCCGTGATCCTGCAGCTCGACGTAGAGCGAGCCCGGCTCGAGCACCTCCGTCAGCTGGCCGAGCACGCGCCGTCCGGCGTCCTCGCCCTTCAGCAGCACCTCCTGCGCGAGGAAGCCGCCCATGCACGCCGTCATGCCGACGAGGCCCTTCGAGTGCTTCGCGAGCACCTCGAGATCGACGCGCGGCGTGCTGCCGTGCAGGCCCTCGACCCAGCCGAGCGACACGATGCGCGCGAGGTTCTGGTAGCCCTCCTGGCTCGCCGCGAGCAGCACCAGGTGCTGGCAGGGCTTGTTCTCGGTGCGCGCCGCGGCGCCGAGGTTGATCTCGCAGCCGACGATCGGCTTCAGGCCCTCGTTGTTGCACGCCGAGACGAACTGCAGCGTCCCGTGCATGTTGTGGTGATCGGTCAGCGCGACCGCCGACTGCCCGAGCTCCTTGACGCGTTTCGCGAGCGCCTTGAGGCGGATCGCGCCGTCGAGCATCGAGTACTCGGAGTGGACGTGGAGGTGGACGAACTCCGGCGTGCTCATGAGGGAGCGCGATGGTGGACTGCTCGCGACGGAGGCACAACACACGACGGCAGGGCGCTTGCGCCCCCGGGAGCGGGCGTGCTAACTCACGCGCCCTTCGGTATCAGGAGCACGTGTCATGCTGAGTTTCTCGAAGAGCAAGGGCTCGCCGCTCGCGCAGGTCAAGGAGCGGTTCACCGACAAGGACGGCCTGGTCGCCGCGGTGAAGGATCTCGCGCAGGGTGACCTGTGGATCGACCGTGCGGACGAGGACAAGGGCCTCGGCTGCGTGTCGAACAAGAAGCTGCTGCGCCTCCACGAGGTGCTCACGCAGGTGAAGTCCGAGTTCGGCTCGCGCGACAAGCTGATCGGCGCGATCCTCGAGACCGAGAAGCGCAAGGACGAGGGCTACAAGACGCGCCTCGAGCGCCTCTCGACGCCGCGCCTGATGGACTCGCTCCGCGCCGCGCGCAAGCGCGCCAAGGCGTGACCCTACAGGAGTGCTCGCCCCGGAGGGCGCGCACGGGAGCGCGCGCCTCGCGCGGACGGAAGCGCCCGGAGCGGGCGAGCCGATCGCTAGACAGCGTTCCAGTGGCAGTAGAAAGGCGATGCCGGGCCTCCGAGAGGGTGCCCGGCGTCGTGCGTTCTGCGGGGCTTCGCGCGCTCGAGCGCCAATCTTGGGCTCCGTCTTGTAAGCCCCGAACCTTTCGCTTAGACCGGTGTCACAGGCCCCGTGGCACGAGCTGACGAGACTCCCCTTGGACTGCCGCTGGGCGCGCCGGGCGGCCCCACCGCCCCTCCGCCGGCGACCACCGACGACGTCGATCCCGAGCTGATCGCGCTGCCCGCGCCTCCGTCGGCGCGGCGGAACGCGACGCTGGTGCTGATGGCGATCGTCGTCGTCGCCTCGATCGCGCTGGCGAGCTCGCTGCGCTTCGATCTCGCGTACTTCTTCGCGTCGGGTCGCGCTGCGAACCTGGGCGACGTCGCGCAGGTCGATCCCGGCGCGCTCGAGCCGAACAGCTTCGTGCGGGTGGCCGGCACGCCGACCGCGGCGGCGACCGTGCGCTACCGACGCGTCGTCACCGGCGAGACCTACGTCGTCTTTCCGCTCGCCGGCCAGCGCACGGTGTACGTGCACATGCCCGAGTCGCTCGCGCGCAGCGGCCGCACCGAGTTCGCGGGGCGGCTCGTGACGTTCGGGCAGCTCGGCGGGCGCATGCGCGGGGTTCAGCAGTACTTGGCGGGCGCGATGGACATGCCGGCGAGCGCACAGTCGTTCGTGGTGCTGGTCGACGAGAGCCCGCGCTCGTACGCCTGGGCGCTCGGGCTCGTGCTGCTCTGCGCGATCTTCGTGCTGATCGATCTCGTGCTCGTGCTTCGCTGGTTCCGGCCCGCCGCGCCTCGCGTGTAGGCGCCGCGATCGCCGGACTGCTTTGCGCGGGGGATTCCCGTCGCGGGTGGTGTAGGATGGGTGGGCTCGGCCATGCGTGCGCCCTTGCCGCCCATCGATTCCGTCGCCCGCGCGCTCGTCGCGAAGGGTGCGCGGCAGCACGCGATGGCCGTCCTCGCGGCGGGCGCGCGCAGGCCGGGGC
>JALYRN010000743.1 GCA_030855295.1 Myxococcota bacterium
CCCACGCGCCGTCGCGGAAGCGGAGCACGTCGGCATCGCTCGCATCGATCGTGCGCGCGGCGAAGATCGTCCCGTCGGCATCGCGCGCGAGCGCCGTCACCTCCCCGTCGACACCGCCGCCGAGCGGGCGCCAGCCGTCGACCTCCGTCCACGCAGCGACGGCGCGCGTCGCGATCGGCCCCGCGTGCGAGAAGCGACCGCCGACCACCACGTCACCATCGCGCGCGTCGATCGCACGCACCAGCCCGCGCTCCGGTCCGGCGAGCGAGAGCCCGGTCGGCGCGAACACGCGCGACCAGACGCCGCTCGTCAGATCCCAGGGCTCGATCGCGAGATCGCGGCAGCGCGCTGGCGTCGCGCCCGCATCGCCCGGCTCGGCGTCGCGCACCGCCGCGTCGTCGCGGCCATCGACGTCGGCGTCGCCGGACACGATCGGCTCACGGCCGCACGCGCACCCGAGGCACGAGAGCACGAGGGCCGGCCAGAAGAGCGCGCGCATCCCTGGATCGTCTCACGCGATGCGCGGTGATCGTACCCTCGTCGGGCCTGAACGCCGACCGGTCGCCCTTCGCTCGTTTGGTGGGATACTCGACATCACGAAGAGGTGAGACGTTGAGCGACGTAGAGAAGCCGGTGTCCGGTGCTCCGGGCAAGAGTGCGCCGCTGAACCGTGCCCTCGATCAGAGCGAGCAGGTCCAGGACAAGGTGGAGCGAGCGGGGGTCGACCTGTGTTCGGTCAACGACGCGCTCCAGTCGGGGCTGAAGGAGAGCACGCCGTCGCCGGGGATGGTCGACGCGCTGAAGCAGAGCGAAGCGGTCGAGTCGGAGGTCTCCGACGCCGCGGAGGAGCTCGTCGCCGTCAACCAAGCGCTGAGCGAGGCGATCGTGGAGCGCGACGATCTCGAGCAGCAGCTGCTCGAGAGGGACGCCGCGCTCTCGGAGAGTCGGGCCGACGAACGAGAGGCGCGCCGCAGCTCGCTGCACGATGCGATCACGGGCCTGCCCACGCTCGCGCTGTTCAGCGACAGGCTGCGCATCGCCCTCGCGCAGGCGCGGCGCCACGGGTGGGCCGTGGCGGTGATGTTCATCGATCTCGATCACTTCAAGATCATCAACGACACCCATGGTCACGACTTCGGCGACCGGGTCCTGCAGATGGTCGCGCAGCGGCTGGAGGGCATCGTCCGGAGCGGCGACAGCCTCAGCCGCCGCGGCGGCGACGAGTTCCTGTTCCTGATGATGGAGGCCCGAGACGGTGCGAACGCCGCGGCGTTCGCGGCCAAGCTCATCGGAGCGCTCGCCGAGCCGTGGGAGAGCGACGGCGTGACGCTGACCGTGAAGGCGAGCGTCGGCATCGCGCTCTATCCCGACGACGCGCAGTCGGAGCAGGAGCTGCTCAAGCGAGCGGACATGGCGATGTACGCTGCGAAGCGAGAGGGAACGGGCTGGGCGCTGTACAGCCGGATGACGCGTCCCTCCCTCGCGAGCTGACCCCGGCAGGAGCCATCGCGGGGAGCCATAGCGTGGAGCTATGGCGCGCATGGTGCGCCGGCGGCTGTACGCGGGGACGGCTCTCGGCCACGTTGCGCAGCTCGGCGAACGTCTCGCCGTGCTTCGACTCCGGGGGAACCATGATCGCTCGACTTCGACTTCCGCTCGCGCTGCTCCTCTGCGCCTCGCTCGCCGCCTGCAACGGCACCGCGCCGACGACTGCGCGCATCGTCGCCGCCGAGGGCGGCACCGTCACGGCGTCGACGCATCAGGTGGCGATCCCCGCGATGGCGCTGACGAGCGACGTCGAGGTCACGCTCGAGGCCGTGAGCGCGGCCGACTATCCCGCGCTCGAGGGCGCGCGCCCCGAGGTGCTGCGCATCGAGCCCGAAGGCACCACGCTCACGCGCGCCGCGACGGTGACGATCCGGGCGAGCTTCATCGGCGCCGCCGAGGGGGATCGCGTGTCGATCGCGCAGCTCGCGACCGGCGACGGCGTCTCGACGTGGGTCCCGATGGAGAGCGCGCGCGACGCTGCGACCGGCGACGTCGACGTGCCGATCACGCGCTTCGCGCCGCTCGCGATCGTGGTGATCGGGGCCTCGAGCGCCGGCGGGATCGAGGGCACGATCCGCTGGGGAGACAGCAGCCCCGCGGCCGACGCGCCGGTGCAGCTCTTCCGCGGGACCGAGCTCGTCGGCAGCGACGTCGCCGACGCCGCGGGCGCCTTCTCGTTCAGCGATCTCGACGCGGGTGGGTACCGCGTCGTCGTCGACTACGAGTGCATGATCGACCAGGCGGTCACGGTCGTCGCGGGCGAGATCGCGACGCAGGATCTGGTGCTCTGCGGGGGCTGAGACGGATGCGCGGCGAGGCCGGCTGGGGTGGTACCCTTCCGCGAGGATGAGGGACGCGCCCGGCCGGCGGATCGCCGATCGATACGAGCTGCTCGAGCGTGCCGGCGAAGGCGGCATGGCGACCGTGTGGCGCGCGATCACCCTCGGCGCCCAGGGCTTCGAGCGCCCCATCGCGCTCAAGCGAGCGCACCCAGCGCTCGCGGCCGACGCGGACTTCGTCGCGATGTTCGTCGAAGAGGCCCGGGTGAACGCGACCCTCGATCACCCGAACATCGTGCACGTGCACGACTTCGGCGTGGACGAGGACGGCGATCACTACCTCGTGATGGAGTGGGTCGAGGGCCTCGATCTGCGCGCGCTCGTGCACGCGCACGATGTCGAGAACGAGCACGTCGACTGGCCGATCGTCGCGGCGATCGGCGTCGAGATGCTGCGCGGTCTGCACTTCGCGCACACGCGCATCACCGAGGACGGAGACTTCGCGCCGATCTTCCACCGCGACGTGACGCCGCAGAACGTGATGGTGGCGGCGAGCGGCGCGGTGAAGATCACGGACTTCGGGCTGGCGCGCGCGATGGATCGGGCGCGCGTGACGACGCCGGGCGTGGTGAAGGGGAAGCTCTCGTACCTCGCGCCCGAGCTCACCCTCGACGGTCCGCCCTCCGCCAAGAGCGATCTCTTCGGCGTCGGCATCGTGCTCTGGGAAGCGCTCGCGGGGCAGAAGCTCTTCGACGCGCCGACCGATCAGGAGGTGCTCGGGATGGTCGCGCGCGCCGACGTTCCGTGGATCCAGGACATCCGCGACGACGTGAGCCCGGCGATCGCGGAGATCGTCCACACCGCGCTGGCGCGGGACCCCGACGATCGCTGGGTCGACGCGCGCGCGATGGCGAACGCGCTCACACGCGCGCTGCGCGGATTGCCGGATCCGATCGACGCCGATGCGATCGCCGAGGAGGTCGCGCTCGCGCGGCGTCGGCTCGGCTTGCTCAGCGTCCGCCGCAGCCTCGCGGACGTCGCGCGCGAGGAAGCAGAGCGCAGAGCGGCGATCACCGCGGCGCTCTTCGGACCGCAGGGACAGATCGACGACCCCGGCGGCGGCGCCGCGCCGCTCCCGCTGACGACGAAGAAACGCACCTGACGACCGGACACGACATCGACGATCCCGAGGAGGAGCACGCATGAACGATCTCGCACGGACCTGGCTGCGGCGCGTCGCGCTCGGACTGCCGTTCATCACGGGTCCCGCCGGGATCGTCGTCATCGCCGGCACGATGGGCTGCTATGGGCCGTGTGCCGACGATCTCGAGCGCTACGCGATCGACGAGGCCCAAGCCGCGCGCATCCTGGCCGCGACGACCGTCGACGAGTGTCAGGCGCTGTGCACCGAGCTCGACATCGCGGTCCCCGACGGCGGCACCGACGCCGGCTTCTCGCGCATGCACTTCGGCAGCGCGAACAGCTGCCGCGTCGTCGCCGAGGCCGACATGTTGCTGCTCGAGTGCTCGTGGCCGGCCTCCTGCCCCGGCGGCCGGAGACCCGCCGCGCTCCGCGATCCGGCGCCGGAGCGCATCGCAGCAGCGGGCGCGTGGCTCGCTCGCATGGCGTGGCTCGAGGAGGCGTCGATCCCGGCGTTCGAAGAGCTCGCGCAGGAG
>JALYRN010000744.1 GCA_030855295.1 Myxococcota bacterium
GTCGTGCTCGCGTGCCGCAGCCGTGAGCGCGGCGAGGCGGCGCTCGCGGCGCTGCGCGCGGAGCACCCGAACGCGAAGGCGAAGGTGATGAGCCTCGATCTCGCGAGCCTCGCGAGCGTGCGCGCGTTCGCGGACGCGCTGCGCAGCGAGCACGGCCGCATCGACGCGCTGCTCAACAACGCGGGGCTGATGGCGATCCCGCGCGCGGCGACCGCCGACGGCTTCGAGATGCAGCTCGGCACCAACCACCTCGGGCACTTCGCGCTCACGGGGCTGCTCTTCGGGCGGCTGATCGAGAGCGCGCCGGCGCGCGTCGTCAGCGTGTCGAGCCAGGCGCACCGCATGGGCCGGATGCGGTTCGACGATCTGATGGGCGAGCGGCGCTACGAGAAGTGGACGGCCTACGGACAGAGCAAGCTCGCGAACCTGCTCTTCACGTTCGAGCTGCAGCGCCGCGCCGAGAAGAAGTGGCCCGGCGCCGCGCCGGTGATCGCGCTCGCGTGCCATCCCGGCTACTCGGCGACCGAGCTGCAGGGCAAGGGCGCGACGATGGGCGGCAGCAAGCTCGAGGCGTTCGTGATGCGCGTCGGCAACGGCGTCATCGCGCAGACCGCAGCGATGGGCGCGACGCCGACGCTGCGCGCCGCGACGGATCCCGACGTGAAGGGCGGCGAGTACTTCGGTCCCGGCGGCCTGATGGAGATGGCCGGCCCGCCCGTGAAGGTCGCGTGCACCGCCGCGGCCAAGGATCCCGAGGTCGCGAAGAAGCTCTGGGAGGTCAGCTGCGAGCTGACCGGCGTCGACTTCGGCGGCCTCTGATCATTCGTCCGACGACGACGAATCTTCGCCCAGGAGCCCGGCGAGCTGTGCGCCCTCCCCGGCTCCGAGCTTCCGCACGCCGCTCATCCAGTGCAGGAGCAGCGCGCGGTTGTCGCCGACGCTGAGGTTCTGCATCTCGAGCGCGCCGATGCGATCCTCGGGCGTGAACGCGCCCTCGACCTTCTCCATCGAGAGCTTGTCGGGGTCGTAGGACATGTACGGCGCGTGCGTCTCGAGGATCGAGTAGTCGTCGCCGCGGCGCAGCTCGAGCGTCACCGAGCCGCTGATCGCGGGCGCGATCCAGCGCGTGAGGCTGTCCTTCAGCATCATCGCCTCGGGGTCGAACCACTTGCCCTCGTAGAGCAGGCGGCCCAGCCGCCGGCCCATCGTGAGGTAGAGGTCGGTCGTCGACTCGTTGTGGATCGCGCTCAGCAAGCGCTCGTACGCGAGGTGCAGCAGCGCCATGCCGGGCGCCTCGTAGATGCCGCGGCTCTTCGCGTCGATGACGCGGTTCTCGAGCTGGTCGCTCATGCCGAGGCCGTGACGGCCGCCGATGCGATTGCACTCCACGAAGAGCTCGAAGGGCGACGCGAAGCGCGCCCCGTTCACCGCCACCGGCATGCCGGCCTCGTACTCGATCGTCACGCGCTCGTGCTCGATCGCGACGTCCTTCTTCCAGTGCGCGACGCCCATGATCGGCTCGACGATGTGCATGCCGGTGTCGAGCCGCTCGAGGTCCTTCGCCTCGTGCGTCGCGCCGAGCACGTTCGAGTCGGTCGAGTACGCCTTCTCGGTGCCCATCTTGTACGGCAGCCCGAGCGACACGAGGTACTCGCTCATCTCCTTGCGCCCGCCGAACGCGTCGACGAACGCCTGGTCGAGCCACGGCTTGTAGATGCGCAGCGTCGGGTCGACGAGGATGCCGTAGCGGAAGAAGCGCTGGATGTCGTTGCCCTTGTGGGTGCTGCCGTCACCGAAGACGTGCACGTCGTCGTCGCGCATCGCGCGCACGATCGCGGTGGTCGTCACCGCGCGGCCCAGGGGCGTCGTGTTGAAGTACTTCCGGCCCGCCACCGCGAGGTGGAACGCGCCGCACTGGATCGCGACCAGACCCTCGCGGACCATCGCCTCGCGGCAGTCGATCAGGCGCGCGGCCTTGGCGCCGTGCGAGGTCGCGATCGGCGGGATCTCGCGGCAGTCCTTCTCGTCCGGCTGCGCGAGATCGGCCGTGTAGCAGTACACGTCGAGGCCCTGCCGCGACATCCAGGCGACGGCGGCGCGGGTGTCGAGGCCGCCCGAGAAGGCGAGGCCGATGCGGGTGCCGGCGGGGGGCAGCGAGCGGTGGATGCGGCTCATGGGGCGCTTGATAACACGGCCCCCCGCGTTCTGGCTGCACGCGAGCGGCGCCTGCTCGTACATCGCGGTTGGAGGAGGGCTTCCTGGATGCACCAGGCCGATCCGCCGCTCCGCCCGAACGACGGAGTCAGATCGACGACGCGCCGACGTGGAACACGTCGGGGCTCTCGCCGATCGCGCGCAGCACGTCGGGGCTCGGCTCGCCGACGACCTCGACGCGCACGCACGCGGCGTGGCCTCCGGAGAAGACGATGTTCTCCATGCCCTGCACGTTGTGCCGCGCCTCGCTGAGGATCCGCAGCACGTGCGCGAGCACCCCGACGCGATCGGCGTGCCGCACGACCACGACGTGCGTCGCCGCGGTGCGCACCGCCATGTTGACGCAGTTCGGGATCGGCTCGGCGTTCTGGTACGCCGCGATGATCCGCACGACCTCCTCGCCCACCGCTTCCTCGGCCTCCTCGGTGCTCGCGCCGATGTGGCAGGTGCCGTAGACGTTCGGGTGATCGGCGATCGCGTGCTCGAAGGGCCCCTGCCCCGCCGAGGGCTCGCTCGCGAACACGTCGAGCCCCGCGCGGATGCCGCGCGCGCTGCACGCCTCGAGGAGCGCGTCCTGATCGACGACCTCGCCGCGCGACGTGTTCACGAAGTACGCGCCCGGCCGCATCGACGCGAACACGCTCGCGCCGATGCGCTGCTTGGTCTCGGGCGTGAGCGCGAGGTGCACCGACACCGCGTCGGCGCTCGCGGCCGCCGCCTCGGGCGTGGCGGCGCGGGTGATCCCGAGCTCCTCCGCCTGCGCCTCGCTCAAGCTGCGCGACCAGCCGACGACCTTCATGCCGAGCGCCTGCGCGCGCACGATCACCTCGCACCCGATCGGCCCCACGCCGAGCACCGCGAGCGTGCGACCGCGCAGCCCGCGCGCCGCGCCGAACGTCTTCTTGTCCCACTGGTGCGCGCGCAGGCTGGCGACGTTGTCCGCGATGCGGCGGTCGAGGTTGATCAGATGCCCGATCGCGAGCTCGGCGACGGCCGCCGCGTTCTTGCCGGGGCAGTTCGCGACGTACACGCCGCGCGCCGACGCCGTGCCCATGTCGATGGTGTTGACGCCCGCGCCCGCGCGGATGATCAGCGAGAGGCTGCGGCCCGCCTCGATGTGCGCGGCGGCGACCTTGGTGCTGCGCACCACGAGCACCTCGGGGTCGAGCTCGCGCATCCGCGCGGCGAGCGACTCGCCCTCGAGCTTGGGGTCGACGTCGAGCCGCGCACCGAGATCCTGCAGGCGACCGGGGACGAACGCGGCGAGCTTGTCGGCGACGAGAATTCGCATGGCGGGGAGGATACTCCACCCGCCCTGCCGCGGAACGAGCTCGACCGGGGCGAGCACTCCTGCCGTGTCAGCGAGTGCTGAAATCGGCTCGCCCGCTCCGGGCCCTGCCGTCCGCGCGCGCGGCGCGCGCTCCCGTCCGGTCCCTCCGGGGCGAGCACTCCTGCCGTGTCAGCGCGTGAGCGTCAGGTCGCGTGCGCGCCAGAAGAACTGGCCCTGATCCGCATCGACGTGCACGCCCGGGCAGCCCTGCTCGTCGACGCCGACGAGCTGCTGGATGCGCACCTCGCGGCCGATGAACGGCGTCATGTCGTCGGTCCAGTTCTCGTCGCCGTTGACGGCGCGGTGCCGGCCGAGCACGACCGGCGTGCCGACCGCGATCGGACCCCACTGGACGGTCGCGTCCGTCAGTCCGCACTCCTGCGGTCCGAGCGCGCCGCCGGTGCCGAAGAGCCCGCCGCTCGTCCCCGGACCGGTGCCGCCCGCGCCCCACGCGAC
>JALYRN010000745.1 GCA_030855295.1 Myxococcota bacterium
TCGCCTGCCGCAGCGAGGCCGCCGCGGCCGCCACGCGCGCGCGGGCCTCGCCGAGGCGCACCTGCATCGGCTCCCGATCGATCACCGCGAGCAGCTCCCCGGCTTCGACCTGATCGTTGTAGTCCGCGTGCACCTCCGCGATGCGCCCCGAGACCTGCGCCGAGATCTCGACGGCGCCGACCGGCTCGACGGCTCCGGTCGAGTCCACGGTCACCGTGAGCTCGCCGCGCGCGGCGCGGGCCGTGATCCACGCCGGCGTCGCGGGGCCGGCGACCAGCGTGCGCACCAGCCACGCGATCCCGACCAGCGCCACCAGCGCCAGCGCGATCGCGGCGATTCGCCACACGGTATTCCGTGCCCTCCCGCGCGATCCCAGGCCCAGATCCCGCGCGACATCTGCGTCGATCGTCGAACGCGAGGCCACCGCTCGTTCCGCCACGCGCGCAGCTCATGCGCAACACGTGCCGGCTCTCACAAATGGCCCACTCGCAGTGCGCTTTGGTATGGTGCGCCGGTGCGAGTGGAATGGTTCGTCTGGGCGGTCGCGCTCTCGATGGCAGCAGTGGTCGGCGGTTGTGACACCGGTCGGTTCACCGCGAGCCAGAGCGTCGGGCTGATCACCCGCGGCAGCGCCGCGATCCAGCAGCACTGGGACGTCGACCTGGTCGGCGACGCGATGCCCGGCAGCATCCTCCAGCTCGAGGGCCTCTACGCCACGCTGCCGGACGACGAGGAGATCGGCCTCGAGCTGCTGCGCGCCTACGTCTCGTACGGCCAGGGCTGGATCGAGCCGCTCGCCGAGGACGCCGAGGCGGTCGGCGACCTCGAGCGCCAAGAGGATCTGCTGGTCCGCGCGCGACTGCTCTACGTCCGCGCGCGCAACATCGGCCTGCACCACCTGCGCCTGCGCGACGAGCAGATCGACGCCGCGATGCAAGACGGCCCCGACGCCTTCGATGCGTACCTCACGCAGCGATACACGAGGCGCGAGGACGTGCCCTTCCTGCTCTGGACCGGCTACGCGTGGGGCTCGGCGATCAACGTCTCGCGCAACGATCCCGAGCTCATCCTCGATCTCCCGACCGCGCGCGCGTTCGTCGAGCGCGCCGTCGAGCTCGATCCGACGTTCTTCGAGTACGGCGGGCTGACCTTCCTCGCCGCGATCGCGGCGGGCATCCCCGAGTCGCTGGGGGGCGATCCCGAGCGAGGCCGCGCCCTCTTCGAGCGCGCGCTCGAGGGGACCGAGCGCACGTTCTTCCAGGTGCAGCTCCAGTACGCGCGGAGCTACGCGGTCACCACCGGCAACCGCGCACTGTTCATCCGTCTGCTGCGCGAGATCATCGACGGCGGCGATCCCCGCCCCGAGGTGCGTCTCGCCAACCGCATCGCTCGCCGCCGCGCGATCAGTCTCTTGCGGCGCGTCGACGACTTCTTCTGACCAGCGGGAGTGCTCGCCCCGGAGGTCCGTACGGGAGCGCGCGCTTCGCGGCCTGCAGGAGTGCTCGCCCCGGAGGGCGCGTACGGGAGCGTGCGCTTCGCGGCCTGCAGGAGTGCTCGCCCCGGAGGGCGCGTACGGGAGCGTGCGCTTCGCGCGCGGACGGAAGCGACCGGAGCGGGCGAGCCGATCAATCGCGCGCGGACGGAAGCGACCGGAGCGGGCGAGCCGATGGATGGAGCGCTGACCAGCGGGAGTGCTCGCCCCGGAGGTCCGTACGGGAGCGTGCGCTTCGCGCGCGGACGGAAGCGACCGGAGCGGGCGAGCCGATGGATGGAGCGCTGCGAGATGTCTCGCTTGATCGAGCGGCAGACGCGGTGAATCCTCCGACGGCGCGGGCCGTCCGAGGTGCGCGCTCGTACACACCCTCTCGCCGGAGCCGCATGCACCGTCGTCCGTTCCTTCTCGGTTCGCTCGCCCTCGCGCTCGGTGGAATCGTCCCCGGCGTCTCGCCGAGACGAGCGCGCGCGCAGCAGGCCGGCACGACCCTGCGGATCGCGACGCTCGCGCCGCGCGGATCGACCTGGCATCGCGTGTTCACCGCCTGGGGCAATTCGCTGCGCACCCAGACCGGCGGTCGCCTCTCGATCGAGGTCCAGCCCGCGGGCGCCGGCGACGAGATGGCGCTGGTCCGGCGCATGCGCGCGAACGAGATCG
The DNA here is from genome assembly GCA_030855295.1 of Myxococcota bacterium. Lineage (GTDB taxonomy): Bacteria > Myxococcota_A > Polyangia > Polyangiales > Sandaracinaceae > Sandaracinus. Next base: position 2,153 of record JALYRN010000745.1, read on the forward strand.
ACGGCGCGAGCTTCACGGCGGTCGGCATCGGTCAGATCGCGCGCCCCGTGCTCGTGCTGCAGGCCCCCGGCGTGTTCGAGTCGTACGAGCATCTCGACCGCGCGCGCACCGCGATGGACGCCGAGCTGCGCGCTCAGTTCGAGCAGAACGGCGTGTCGCTGATGGGCTGGAGCGACTACGGCGAGGGCCGCATCTTCTCGACGCGCGCGATCCGCCGCCCCGCGGATCTCGCGCAGGCGCATCCCTGGGTCCTCGAGAACGATCCGATGTTCGCCGAGTTCTTGCGCGTCGTCGGCGCCACCGGCGTCCCGCTGCCGATCGGCGGCGTGATGGGCGCGCTCAACGCGGGCCGCATCGACACCGTGGTCGCCTCGGCGACGGCTGCGAGCGCGCTGCAGTGGCATACCCGGGTGACGCACGTCACCGCCGAGTCGAACGCCGTCCTCATCGGCGCCACGCTGATCTCGAAGGATCGCGTCGACGCGCTCGCCCCGGATCTGCAGGTCGCGCTGCGCGACACCGCGCGCCAGGCCCACGAGGCGCTCCAGCGCACCGTCCGGCGCGACGACGCTCGCTACTACGAGGCGCTCGTCACGCGCCACGGCATGCAGACCGTCGACGTCTCGGAGCACGCGAGCGAGTGGCGCCAGGCGGCGCAGCAGACGCGCGAGCGGCTGGTCGGCCGCATCTACTCGCGAGAGCAGCTCGATCGCGCGATCGCGGCCGCGCGCGCCCGCTGATCGAAGGTGGTGTACGCTCCGTGGGCGAGATGACCGCGCCCGCCCCGCAAGAGGCTCCCGATCCGCTGATCGGCTGCGTCGTCGGCCAGAAATACCGCATCGGCGCGAAGCTCGGCGCCGGCGCGATGGGCACCGTGTACCGCGCGAGCGACCCGCAGGGGGCGCCCTGCGCGGTCAAGGTCCTCCAGAAGGAAGCAGTCGCCGACGACTCGCTGCGCGAGCGCTTCCGCCGCGAGGCCGAGGCGCTCTTCGAGCTGAAGCACCCGAACATCCTCGAGGTGCGCGACTACGGCGTCGACGCCGAGCTCGGCCAGCCGTTCCTCGTGATGGAGCTCCTCTCGGGCCGCACGCTCGAGGACATGGTCGTCGAGAACACGCCGGACCCGCAGACCGGGTTCGATCTCGGCAAGCAGGTCCTGCGGGGCCTCGCGCACGCGCACAAGGCCGGCGTGCTCCATCGCGATCTGAAGACCGAGAACGTGTTCGTCACGTGGGACGGCCAGGGCTGGGTCGCGAAGCTCCTGGACTTCGGCCTCGTGAAGTTCACCGACGATGCGAAGTGGGGCCCGGCGCGGAAGCTGACGATGCAGGGCGCGGTGTTCGGGAGCCCCGCGTACATGTCGCCCGAGCAAGGCACGGGCACGCCGATGGACGCGCGCTCCGACGTGTACTCGGCAGGCGTGATGCTCTTCGAGATGCTGACCGGCGCGTGGCCCTTCGAGGCCGAGAGCCAGATGCTGATGCTCCGCATGCACCTGCTCGAAGAGGCGCCCGCGCTCGCGAGCAAGCGCGAGGGACTGGCCGTGCGCCCCGAGCTCGAAGCGATCGTGAAGAAGGCCCTCGCCAAGAAGCCCGGTGATCGCTTCGCCGACGCCGGCGAGATGCTCGCGGCGCTCGAGTCGATCCCGTCGCCTGCCGCGTGGATCGCCGGGCTGACGCACGTCCCTCCGCAGCCCCTCGCGCCGGCCCCGAGCGTGTCGCCCGCGCGGAGCGGCGGCATCCCGCTCCCGCTGATCATCGCCGGGGGCGTCGTGCTGCTCGCGATCCTCGTGGTCGTGATCGCGATCGCGCTCGTGCTCGCGCTGCGCTGACGGCGCCCGTCG
>JALYRN010000746.1 GCA_030855295.1 Myxococcota bacterium
CCCGAGAGCCGCGCGTGCAGCTCGCGGCGCGGGCCTCGGCGCACGATCGCGGGCAGCAGCGCCTGCGCGACGACGAAGAGCACGAACAGGCACGCGGCCGCGAGCAGCGCAGCGTTGGTGGTGGTCATCGCGAGGTCCGTCTCGGCGGTGCGGCGGGGCGTCCTCCGCGGCTCATGCCCTTGGTCGCGCTGCCCAGCTCCTCGGCGGCGCGCACGTTCGCGGGCGCCGCCCACGAGCAGATCGGGCACGCCTCGAGATCGTGGCGCAGCGCGGGGCAGTGCTCGCGGCCGAAGTAGATGATCTGCAGGTGCAGCTTGTTCCAGCGCGACACGTCGAAGGTGCGCTTCAGATCGGCCTCGGTCTTCGCGACGTTGCTGCCGTCGGACAGGCCCCAGCGCCATGAGAGGCGATGGATGTGGGTGTCGACCGGCATCGCGGGCACGCCGAACGCCTGCACCATCACCACCGACGCCGTCTTGTGGCCGACGCCGGGGAGCTCCTCGAGCGCCTCGAACGTGCGCGGGACCTGCGAGCCGTGCTCGGCGACGAGCTTGGCCGCGAGCCCCTTGAGCGCCTTGGCCTTCTGCGGCGAGAGGCCGACCTGGCGGATGTACGCGAGGATCTCGGCCTCGGCGAGCGCGGCCATCGCGGCCGGCGTCGGCGCGGCGGCGAAGAGCGCGGGGGTGACCTCGTTCACCTTCTTGTCGGTCGTCTGCGCGGAGAGCACGACCGCGACCAAGAGCGTGAACGGATCGGTGTGATCGAGGGGGATCGGAGGATCCGAGTAGAGCTCGTCGAGGATCGCGGCGATCCGCTCGGCCTTGTCGGCGCGCTTCATCGGGGCGGAGTGTAGCCATCGCGCGGCCGCCGAGACAGCCGCGGGGCGTCGCGCGGCCGGGGAAGTTGCTCGGTCGATCGCGCGCTGATACGTGGGGGCGATGCAGCGCAAGCCCCGCCGGTTCGCGATCGTCCTCGTCGTCGCCGCGATCGTCGCGGTCTGGATCGCGATGTGCTCGTGCGGATCGGATCAGGCACCCGCCGCGCCGGCCGCGCCGACCGAGCCGACGCCGACGCCGACGCCGAGCGAGCCGCCGCCGGCCGCGCGTACCGAGGCCGTCGCGCGCGGGCTCCTGGTCGCCACGTCGCAGTTCGAGGTTGAGAACGGCCAGGTCACCGCGCGTCCCGGTCCCGCGCGCCTCGAGATCCTCACACCGCGCGCCGCCGGCGAGGAGGGCGACTGGGCCAGCGAGGTGATCGAGGATCCGGGGAGCAACGTCTTCCACAAGGCGATGCTCTGGCAGCCGCGCACCGGCGAGCCCGGCATCGTGACCCTCGGCGGCATGGCGGCGGCGGTGAAGCTGTGGCGCCGCGGCGACGACGGCTGGCAGAGCGAGACGCTCTGGACCGAGGAGTTCGGCGGTCAGTTCAACCGCATGCGCGACGCGGAGATCGCGGACGTGCACGGGGACGGCCCCGCCATCGTCGTCGCGACGCACGATCAGGGCGTGGTCGCGACGGTGCGGCCGGGCGAGAGCGGCTGGCAGGTGGAGCGCATCGATCGCGAGCCGAACACGTTCGTGCACGAGATCGAGATCGGCGATCTGAACGGCGACGGACAGCTCGAGATCTACTCGACGCCGAGCGAGCCCAACGATCTCGGCGGCGGCGAGCAGCACGGCGAGGTCGTGCGCTACGTGCCGCGCGCGCAGCAGGGGCGCACGGTGGTGGCGGATCTCGGCAACCGCCACGCGAAGGAGATCTGGGTCGGCGACGTCGACGGCGACGGACGCGACGAGCTCTACGTCGCGGTCGAGGCGCTGACGCGCGGCACCGGCGCGGCGATGGAGATCGCGGAGCCGGTCGAGATCCGGCGCTACGACGCCGACACCGCGCCGGGCGCGGGCGTCGTGATCGCGCGCATCCCCGGCGAGCGGCTGACGCGCTTCCTGACGGTCGGCGACGTCGACGGCGACGGCCGGCGCGAGATGGTGATCGCGACGTTCCGCAGCGGCCTCTGGCTCGCGCGCCCGGGGCGCGATCCGCGCGGCGAGTGGTCGCTCGAGAGCGTCGATCGCGAGTCGAGCGGGTTCGAGCACGCGGCGCTGCTCACCGATCTCGACGGCGACGGCAAGGACGAGCTCTACGTCGGCGCGGACGAGCAGGGCGAGCTGCGGCGCTACACGTGGGTCAACGGCCGGCCGCGTCGCGAGGTGATCGCGCGCCGCGAGCATCCGCGCGCGATCATGACGTGGAACATCATGCCGGTGCCGCTGAGCGTCGTCGCACCCCGCTGAGCCGATTTTTAGACAGCCGCTGAGCTCTCGGAGGGCTGCGCGGCGCAGGCCGGGAGCCCGCCGACGCTCAGAAGGGCTCGCCGTCGTCGCGCGGCGCGGGCTCGGATGGCGTCGGCTCGGGGGCGTATCGGCAGAGGCCGGCGACCTGCCTCGGGATCGAGCAGGCGCATCGGCCGGCCCCGCCGCAGCCGCTCGCGGCGCCCGACGCGTGCAGCGTCGTGATCCACACCGGGTCGCCCTCCTGACCCGGCACCTCGACCTCGAAGGTCTCGCCGTACGCCGGCACCGGCGCATCGAGCCAGGTCCCGAGCGGCACCCCGCCCGACCAGCTCGCGGCGAGCGCTGCGACGATCGGCGACGCGGACGCGGAGCCGGCGCGAGGCGCGCGCGGATCGTGATCGTGCCGACGGGATCCTCGATCGCGATCGCGCCCGGCGGGAAGCGGGCGTCGGGATCGCTCGCCGCCTCGGGCATGGCCTCCTCGTGCGCGCGCAGCACCAGCGAGTAGGTCTCGCCGCCGTCGACCCGCACCGTGACGAGCTCGCCGCGGAGGTCGCGATCCTCGCTCCGGAAACGAACGAAGAACGATCCGTCGGATCGGACGAACGACTCCGTCGTCGTGCCGGCGTGATCGACGCGCACGCGCGCGCCGGGCGGGAGCGAGCGCGGCGGCGCGACCAGCGCCGACGTGGTGCCGGACTCGCGCACCGCGCGATTCTCGACCGGCACGTATCCGGGATCGCACGAGCAGCCGCTGCCCTCGAGGAGCTCGTAGTCGCTGACCGGACAGTCGTGGAGCGGGCCCGGGCCCGTCCGAGCGCACGCGGTGAGCGCGAGCGCTGCGAGCGTGCACGCGACGAAGAAGCGAAGGTGAGCCATGGAGGTCCGTCGGAGCGCGCGACGGCGTTTTCCAGCGCGCCGAGCTGATAGGCTCGAGATGGTCGTTTCGATCAGAAACCTCGCGCCCCCGAGGAACCGACGGGCGTGGACGCACCCTGCGAAGACGAGCTGGACGTCGCGCTCGCCGCCGCCCGAGCCCGCGCGGGCGCGGGTGAGGTCGGTGCGATCTTCGACGCGCACGGCGCGTACGTCGCGCGCGTGCTGCGCTGCCTCGGGGTGCGCGATCAAGAGCTGCCCGACGCGTGCCAGGAGGTGTTCGTCGTGGTGCAGCGACGGCTGCACGAGCTCGACGGACGCGCCGCGCTGCGCACCTGGCTGTACGCGATCTGCGTGCGCAAGGCGCTCGGTCTGCGGCGCGATGCCGCGCGACGACGGAGCCGTGAGGTGGGCGAGCCGAGCGAGGCGAGCGAGCCGCGCACCGAGAGCACGCCGGAGGACGAGCTCGAGCGCACCCGCAAGCTCGCGCAGGCGCTCGGCATCCTCGAGGAGATCGCGGAGGAGAAGCGCGTGGTGTTCGTGCTCTACGAGGTCGAGCAGCTCCCGATGTCGGACGTCGCCGAGATCGTCGCGTGCCCTCTCCAGACTGCGTACTCGCGGCTCTACGCGGCGCGCCGCGAGATCTCCGGCGCGCTGCGCCGGCTGCGTGCCGGTGGGAGGGCAGAATGAGTGGTCCCGAGCGAGACGCCGAGCTCGACGCGATGATCGCGGTGCTGCGGGGGGCGGCCCCGAAGGGCGTCGAGCTCGCGTCGCTGCGCGCGTCGGTGATCGCCGGCACGTCGCAGGCGCGCGCAGGCGCGGGC
>JALYRN010000747.1 GCA_030855295.1 Myxococcota bacterium
CCGCGGGGACGCGCTGCATGCGCGCGCGGTGCTGCAGGAAGATGCCCGCGCCGATCACCGCCGCGAGCGCCAGCACGATCAACACCGCGAGCCATGGCCCGCCGCGTGAGGGCGCCGGGATCGGCGGCAGGTCGCTGGGGAGCGGTGTGTGCCGCGGCTCGGGCTCGGGTGGCGCGATCGCGGCGACGGTCATCGTCGGCTGCGGCGCGCTGACGGTGGCGGTGGCGTCGCGCGCGGTGGAATTGATCGCGGTCGCGCGCGTCGACGAACGATCGGAGGAGCCCGGGAGCGAGGTCGATCCGGTCCCGAGCACCGTCGCGACGATGCCGAGCGTGGCCGCGCGCTCGCGCGGGAACAGATCCTCCATCAGCTCGGCGAGATCCGCGAGCCCCGCCGGGACGCCGCTCTCGCTGACGTACGCGTTGAGCTCGCGCCCCATCGCGCGCGCGCTCGGGAAGCGCACGTCGAGATCGCGCTCGAGCGCGCGCAGCGCGATGTCGTCGAGCACGAGCGGGACCCCGGGCCGCACGACCGAGGCCGGCAGCAGCGGATCCTTCATCACGCCCTGCATCAGCTCGACCTCGGTGCGCTTGCCGAAGAGGCGCCGCACCGCGAGCAGCTCCCAGAGGCACACGCCGAGCGCCCACACGTCGACGCGTCGATCGAGCTTCGCGCCGCGCACCTGCTCGGGCGCCATGTACGCGAGCTTGCCCTTGAGTGATCCGGTCTGGGTGTGGTGCAGCCGCCCCTCGGCCCAGGCGATCCCGAAGTCGACGACCTTCACGGCGCCGTCGTAGGTGACGAACACGTTGTGCGGCGACACGTCGCGGTGGACCACGCCGAGCGGCTGCCCGCTCTCGTCGCGCAGCTCGTGCGCGGCATGCAGACCTTCGGCGGCGTCCGCGATGATCCGCGCGGCGAGCGCGTGCCAGCGGGGCGAGCTCGCGATCTCGGGGCGCTTCTCGAGCGCACGCAGCACGCCGACGAGCGGCTGCCCGACGAGGTACTCCATCGCGATGTAGTACGTGCCCTCGACCTCGCCGAAGTCGAACACGCTGCAGACGTTCGGGTGCGTGATGCGCGCCAAGAGCCGCGCCTCGTCGAGGAACATCTCGACGAACTCGCGCTTCTTCGCGAGGTGCGGGTGGATGCGCTTGAGCGCGAGCGGCCGATCGAAGCCGCCCGGCCCGCGCGCGCGCGCGAGATAGACGGTCGCCATCCCGCCCGACGCGATCTCGTAGCGCAGGAGATAGCGCCCGAAGTGTCGCTCGCGATCCTCGACCGCGACGAGGCTCTCGGCCGGCTCGTCGGTCAGGCTCGGAGTGAGGTCGTCGCGGCCCTGTCCAGCGCTCACGGGGCGCCGATCCTAGATGACGGCCCGGCGTTGCGCGACACCTACGTCGGGGACTGGCCCGGCGCGACCGCGAGACGATGGTATCGTCCGCGGCGTGCGGATCGCGATGTCGGCGGCGATGTTGGTCGCGGTGCTCCCGCTCTCGGGTGGGTGCGCGCTCGATCGCGCGAGCGTCCGCGGCGAGCCCGGCGGCGGCGACGACGCTTCGATCACCGAGATGGACGCCGAGGTCGCGCGCGACGCGCACGTCGAGCGGGACGCTCGAGAGACGCCGCGCGACGCGATCGTGAGCGTCGACGCGCCGATCCCGCCGGACGCGTCGGAGTGTGCGCCGCGTCCCCCGGACGACGTGCTCCATGCATCGCCGGCGGGCGCGATCGTGGTCGACGGCTCGCTCGCCGAGTGGGGCTCGGCGCGGTTCGTTCCGGTGCCGAGGTGGATCGGCTCGGGCTCGACGCCGGATCCTGCGGACCTGTCGGCGACCTTCGCGATGGCGTGGACCGAGGACGCGCTCTTCGTCGCGATCGAGGTGCGCGACGATCAACACCACAACAACGAGATGGACACCAACGGCCTCTGGCGAGGCGACTCGGTGCAGATCGCGTTCGACGTCGCCGCCAACGCGATGTCCGCCGGCTACGACACGACCGACGACTTCGAGTACGGCTGGGGCAGGGTCGGCGTGGGGGTCTCGAGCCACCGTTGGACCGCGCCGATCGGCGCCGCGCCTCCGGTCCACGACGCCTCCGTCGTGCGTGGAGGCGGCGTCACGATCTACGAGATCCGCTTGTCGGCCGGCGATCTCGGCCTCGGATCGCTGGCGGCGGGCATGCGGATGCGAACGTCGCTGCTGGTCAACGAGTCCGACGGTGGATCGCGCGAGGGATTCCTCGAGTGGGCCTCGGGCGTCGGGAGCACGAAAGATCCGCGGCTCTTCCGCGAGCTCGTGCTCGGCGCACGGCTCTGCGATCCCTGAGCAGCGAACCCGGATAGAGTCGCGGCCCATGCGGTCTCTTCTCGAGCGCTCCGGGCCGATCGGACGCCTGCCGTTCCTCGCGATCGGCGTCGTGCTCTTCGCGATCAAGATCGGAATCGATCTGCTGGTCGCGCGGGTGTTCGGTCAGCCCTACACGCTGCTCTACTACGTCAGCCCGCTCGACGCGCCGCTGATGAGCCCGGGCGGGCGCGTCGGCTACTGGCTGACGATGTGGGCGGTGGCGCTGCCGTTCATCGCGGTCGGCGTGTGGCTGACGCTGCGGCGGCTCGATGACGCGCGCCTGCCGCGGTGGCTGGTCGCGCTCTTCTTCGTGCCGTTCGCGAACCTGATCTTCTTCCTCGCGGTCGCGGCGGTGCCGTCGCGCGCGCCCGATCCTGCGCCCCTGGCGTCGTATCGCGAGCCGCCGCCGGGCGCGCCGCCGCCGCGCGGGATGGGCGCCGCGATCCTGATGGGTGCGGCGACCGGCGCGGTGATCGCGCTCGGCATGGTCGGCGTCTCGGTCGGGCTGCTGCGCGAGTACGGCGCCGCGCTCTTCGTCGGCGCGCCGACGATCTCGGCGTTCTTCGCGACCGTCGTGTTCGCGCGGCTGCACGGGCCCAAGCCGCTCGGCTCGTTCCTGGCGGCGTACCTCGCGCTCGCGATCAGCTTCGTCGTGATGCTCGCGTTCGCGATCGAGGGCGCGGTCTGCCTGATCATGGCCTCTCCGCTCGCGGTGATCGCGGCAGGGATCGGCTGGGGCGTCGCGCTCGTGATGATGACGGTCACCACGAAGGACGCGCGCCCGACCAGCTCCGCGGCGATGGTGCTGCTGCCGCTCTGGCTCGTCGCCGAGGTCGTCACGCCGATGCCGCGCGAGGACGACCGCGTCGTCGAGTCGACGATCGAGATCGACGCGCCGCCCTCGGTCGTGTGGCATCGCGTGCTCGCGTTCGAGGAGCTCCCGCCGCCGACGGAGCTCGCGTTCCGCGTCGGCGTCGCGGCGCCGATCGGCGCGACGATCGAGGGCGAGGGCGTGGGCGCGCTGCGTCGCTGTCGCTTCACGACCGGCGAGTTCGAGGAGCCGATCACGGTGTGGGAGCCGGGGCGCGAGCTCTCGTTCGACGTGCGTCGGCAGCCCGATCCGATGCGCGAGATGGTGCCGTGGGACGGCCCGCGACCGCCGCACCTCGACGGCTACTTCGCGACGACGCGCGGACAGTTCGTGCTCGAGGCGCTCCCCGGCGATCGCACGCGCCTGCACGGCCGCACCTGGTACGCGCTCGAGGTCTTCCCGCGCGCGTACTGGTCGCTGTGGGCGGACTCGCTGGTGCACACGATCCATCTGCGCGTGATGCGGCAGATCGCGCACCTCTCCGAGCAGGACCAGCGCGCGCCTCGCTGAGCGACGCGCGTACAGGAACGGAGGTGACGGGCGGTGGCGCTCCGTGGGACCGTGCGGGCCATGTCTCGCTCCGCGTCGCTCCGCGCGCTCTCTTCGATCCTGATCGCCGCCGCGTCGCTCGTGCCCTCGGCGGCGCTCGCGCAGCCGCTCGCGCCCGCCGACGTGCCCGAGCCGCTGCGGCCGTGGATCGGCTGGGCGCTCGATGGCGACGAGCTCCGCGGCTGCTCGTGGATGATCGACGGCACGCAGCGCTGCGC
>JALYRN010000100.1 GCA_030855295.1 Myxococcota bacterium
ATCCCGACCCAGCGCCTCGGCCGCGCGGCCGAGCGCCAGGCGACCAGCGCGAGCGCGGTGCCCGCCGCGAGCACCAGCGTGGGGCCGGTCCAGGCGGTCGGGACGCCTCCCAGCATCGCGCCCAAGCCCACGCCGAGCACGAGCCCTGTGGCAGTCATCACCAGCGCACCCATGAGGGCGGCCCGTCCTCACGGCGCGTGCCGGCCGTGAAACGACGAATTCGTCAATCAATTCGCGATGCGCCAGGTGTCGGCCGCCACCCCGCCGCCGGCGGCCGCCACCCGCCTTGACACACGCCGCCTCGCCCCCTAGAAATCTGGCCAGACCAAACCCTTACCCATACGTGAGGGTTGGGGTCGTGAGAACACCGTGAGCACTCGATTCGACCTACCGCTCCTGCCCCGGCCCGTGCGGCGGCTTCCGATCGCGGAAGCGATCGCAGGAGCCGGCCCGCTCGGGTCGCCCGTGAGCGCGCCCCGCCCGAGCGACGAGCGGCCGCTCCGCGTCGGCGAGCTCGCGAAGCGCACCGGCAAGACCGTCCGCGCGCTGCATCTCTACGAAGAGATCGGCGTCCTCGAGCCGGCCCGCCGCACCGACGCCGGCTACCGCCTCTACTCGCAGGACTCGGTCACGCGCGTCGAGTGGATCACGCGCCTGCAGGAGACCGGCCTCTCCCTCCCCGAGATCCGCGACCTGCTCGCGAGCTGGGGCTCGAGCGGCTCCGCGCCCGGCGCGATGAAGAAGGTCACCGAGCTCTACGCGCGCAAGCTCTCCGAGACGCGCGCCCAGATCGCGCGCCTCCGCGAGCTCGAGGCCGAGCTCGAGAAGAGCCTCGGCTACCTCGAGACGTGCGACACCTGCGAGCCGCAGCGCGTCGTCGCCGCGTGTCCGAGCTGCGATCGCCGCGAGTGCGACTCCCATCCGCCGGTGCTCGTCGCCGGCTTCCATCCCACCTTCGAGCCTCGGCCCGGGGGCGAGTGAGCCATGACCATCCAGCTTCCCGTCTACATGGACAACCACGCCACGACGCGCACCGATCCGCGGGTCGTCGAGGCGATGCTCCCTTACTTCACGACGCACTACGGCAACGCGGCCTCGCGCAGCCACGCGTTCGGCTGGGCCGCCGAGGAGGCCGTCGACACCGCGCGTGACAACGTCGCGAAGATGATCGGCGCCGGCAGCTCGAAGGAGATCGTGTTCACCTCGGGCGCGACCGAGAGCGACAACCTCGCGATCAAGGGAGTCGCCCACTTCTACAAGGAGAAGGGCGACCACATCATCACGACGCGCACCGAGCACAAGGCCGTGCTCGACACCTGCAAGCGCCTCGAGCGCGAGGGCTTCCGCGTCACCTATCTCGAGGTCGACGCGAAGGGCCAGGTCTCGCCCGACGACGTGAAGAACGCGCTCACCGACAAGACGATCCTCGTCTCGGTGATGCTCTGCAACAACGAGATCGGCACCGTGATGCCGGTCGCCGAGATCGGGAAGATCACGCGCGAGCGCGGCGTGCTCTTCCACTGCGACGCGGTGCAGGGCATCGGCCGCATGGAGTTCGACGTCGACGCGATGAACGTCGATCTCGCGAGCATCACCGCGCACAAGATGTACGGGCCCAAGGGCGTCGGCGCGCTCTACGTGCGGCGCAGCAAGCCGCGCGTGCGCATCGTCGCCGAGCAGGACGGCGGCGGACACGAGCGCGGGATGCGCTCGGGCACGCTGAACGTGCCGGGCATCGTCGGGTTCGGGAAGGCCGCGGAGATCTCGACCCGCGAGTGGCAGAAGGATCGCGAGCACGCGTTCGGCCTGCGCCAGCGGCTGCGCAAGAAGCTCTTCGACGCGATCGAGGAGATCCACCTCAACGGCGCCGACGATCCGTGGCGTCATCCCGGCAACCTCAACGTCTCGTTCTCGTTCGTCGAGGGCGAGGCGATGCTGATGGCGATCAAGGACGTCGCCGTCAGCTCGGGCAGCGCGTGCACCAGCGCGAGCCTCGAGCCGAGCTACGTGCTGCGCGCCCTGGGCGTCGACGAAGAGCTCGCGCACTCGTCGATCCGCTTCGGCCTCGGCCGCTTCAACACCGAAGAGGAGGTCGACTACGTCGCCGAGCTCGTCATCCGCCAGGTGACGCGCCTCCGCGAGATGTCTCCGCTCTACGAGATGTGGAAGGAAGGCATCGACCTCAAGACCATCCAGTGGGCCGCGCACTGATTTCGAGAACGGAAGCACGACAATGGCGTATTCGAACAAGGTCATCGAGCACTACGAGAACCCGCTGAACGTCGGGACGCTCGACAAGGAAGACGACTCGGTCGGCACCGGGCTCGTCGGCGCGCCGGCGTGCGGCGACGTGATGCGGCTGCAGCTCAAGGTGAACCCCGAGACGAACGTCATCGAGGACGCGAAGTTCAAGACGTTCGGCTGCGGCAGCGCGATCGCGTCGAGCTCGCTCGCGACCGAGTGGGTCAAGGGCAAGACCGTCGATCAGGCGATGGAGCTCAAGAACACCGAGATCGTGAAGGAGCTCAACCTCCCGCCGGTGAAGATCCACTGCTCGGTCCTCGCCGAGGACGCGATCAAGAGCGCGATCGAAGACTACCGGCGCAAGCAGGCGGCGAAGAAGGCCGCAGCGAAGTAGACGTCCATGAGCACGCCCCAGCAGAGCACCGAGACCACCGCGTCCGACACGCCCACGCAGCAGGCCAGCACCGCGCAGCCCGCGAAGGACATCGATCTCACGCCCAAGGCCGTCGAGATGGCGAAGAAGTCCATCGAGCGGCGCGGCACGCCCACGGCAGGCCTTCGCCTCGGCGTGCGCGGCGGCGGCTGCTCGGGCGCGTCGTACGTGATCGAGTTCGCCGACAAGATCCGCGATCGCGATTCCGTCTTCGAGTTCGACGGTGGCCTCAAGGTCGTCGTCGATCCGAAGAGCCTCGTGTACCTGCGCGGCTCGGTGCTCGACTACGAGGTCAAGCTGATGGGCCACGGCTTCAAGTTCCGGAACCCGAACGAGAAGAAGGGCTGCGGCTGCGGCGAGTCGTTCACGATCTGATCCGATCGGCGCCGGCGCAGAGAGAGCGATCATGGATCCCTTCGCGACGCTCGGTCTGCCGGCGACCTTCGATCTCGACGCCAAGGACATCGAGCGCCGCTATCGCGATCTGCAGCGCACGCTGCACCCCGATCGCTTCGTGGGCGCGCCCGCGCCCGAGCGCCGCATCGCGCTGACGAAGGCGGTCGAGGTCAACGAGGCGTACCGCACGCTCCGCGACGATCTCGCGCGGGCCAAGGCGCTGCTGGCGCTGCGGGGCCACGACGCCGCCGGCGACGCGCCCGCCGACCCCGAGCTGCTGATGGAGGTCATGGAGCGACGCGAGGCGCTGTCCGAGGCACGCTCCTCGAGCGACCTCGACGCGGCCCGTCGGCTCGGTGCAGAGGTCCAGCGCGACGCCGATCGCGCGCGCGCGAGGCTCTCCGATCTGTTCGGCAAGAACGCGGGCCTCGCAGAGATCGCCGCCGTGCTCACGAAGATGCGCTACTACCGCCGATTCCTCGACGAGGTCGAGGTGATCGAAGAAGAAGCGCTGACCGCGTCTCCCTGAGGACCCCATGTCCCTCCTGCAGATCCACGATCCCGCGGCCAAGCCGCGCGCGATCGGCATCGACCTCGGCACCACGAACAGCCTCGTCGCGTACGTCACCTCGACCGGCGCGCCGGTGGTGGTGCGCGACTGCGACGGCCACGCCCTGGTGCCGAGCGTCGTCCACTATCTTCCCGCGGGGAGCGGCGGCGAGCGCGTCAGCGTGGTCGGCCATCGCGCGCAGGAGCTCGCGGTCGATCATCCGCGCGACACCATCGTCAGCGTGAAGCGCTTCATGGGGCGCGGCGCGGGCGATCCCGAGACCCGTCGCCTCGGCCCGTATCGCTTCGCGACCGACCAGGGACCGATCGTGCGCTTCGAGGTCGCGGAGGGAAGGGTGGTCACCCCGATCGAGGTGAGCGCCGAGATCCTGCGCGAGCTCAAGGAGCGCGCGGAGGACGAGCTCGGCGCGGTCGGCGGCGCGGTGATCACGGTGCCGGCGTACTTCGACGACGCGCAGCGACAGGCGACCAAGGACGCCGCCCGCATCGCTGGGCTCGAGGTGCTGCGGCTCCTCAACGAGCCCACCGCAGCGGCGCTCGCGTACGGCCTCGACCAGAAGCAGAACGGGCGCTTCGCGGTGTTCGATCTGGGCGGCGGCACCTTCGACGTCACGATCCTCGATCTCGACGACGGCGTGTTCCAGGTGCGCTCGACCGGCGGCGACAGCCAGCTCGGCGGCGACGACATGGATCGTCCGCTCGCCGAGAAGGTGCTCGCGGCGCTCGGCCACGAGGACGCGGCCGCCGCGCCGCCGCACGCGATCCGCTACGCGCTCGACGCCGCTCGCTCGATCAAGCACGCGCTGACGGAGGCCGAGGCGGTCGAGCCCGAGCTCGAGCACGAGGGCCGCGCGGCGACGCTGCGCATCACGCGCGCCGACTTCGACGCGATGATCCGGCCGCTCCTCGAGCGCACCGGCGTCGCGTGCCGTCGCGCGCTGCGCGATGCGCAGACCAAGCCCGAGGAGCTCGACGGAGTGATCCTCGTCGGCGGCTCGACGCGCGTGCCGGCGGTGCGCGCCTATGTGCGCGAGCTCTTCGGCAAGGAGCCGCTCGGCAGCATCGATCCCGACCTCGTGGTCGGCCTCGGCGCAGCGCTCCAGGCCGACATGCTCGGCGGCAGCGGCCCGCGCGAGGACGTGCTCCTGCTCGACGTGCTCCCGCTCTCGCTCGGCCTCGAGGCGATGGGCGGCGTCGTCACCCGCATCCTGCCGCGCAACACCGCGATCCCGTGCGAGGCCGCGCAGGTCTTCACGACCTATGCCGAGAACCAGACCGGCTTCGATCTGCACGTGCTGCAGGGGGAGCGCGAGCTCGCCGAGGACTGCCGCTCGCTCGCGCGCTTCGTGCTGAAGGGCATCCCGCCGATGCCCGCGGGCCTGCCGCGCCTCGAGGTGCGCTTCCGCGTCGACGCCGACGGCCTGCTGCACGTCGCCGCGAAGGAGCGCACGACCGGCATCGAGCAGGACGTCGAGGTGAAGCCGAGCTACGGGCTCGACGACGCCGCGATCGAGAAGATGCTGATGGACGCCTACGAGCACGGCGAGGACGACGTCGCCGCGCGCGCGCTGCGCGAGCAGCGGGTCGAGGCCGAGCGCGTCCTGCACGCGACGCAGAAGGCGATCGATCAGGATCCCGATCTCCTGCCCGACGCCGAGCGCGCCGCGATCGAGCGCGCGATGGAGCGCGTGCGCGATGCCGCCGCGAAGGACGATCACCGCATCGTCGCCGCGCGCATCGAAGAGCTCGACGACACCACGCGCGACTTCGCCGGCCGCCGGATGGATCGCGCGATCAAGGGCGCGCTCTCGGGCCGTGAGCTCGACAGCATCGAGCAGGACACCGCGAGCGCGACGGGCATCGACGCCCACCTCCCCCCGTCGGCCCGCGAGGAAGAAGACTGAGATGCCGAAGGTCCGATTCCTGAAGGAGAACCTCGAGGTCGAGGTGCCCGCGGGCACCACCATCCTCCAGGCCGCGAAGAAGATCGGCGCGCCCGAGGGCGATCGCTGCGGCGGCGTCTGCGCGTGCTCGACCTGCCACGTCTACGTGGTGGAGGGGTTCGATGACACCTCGGAGATCGAGGACGAGGAGTTCGACATCCTCGACAAGGCGATCGCCGTGCGCTCGACCTCTCGCCTCGGCTGCCAGGCGAAGATCCAGGGCGACATCGCGGTCGAGATCAGCGACGAGAGCTTCGAGGCCTTCCTCGACGAGCACCCGCAGGAGAAGGACGCCGCCCGCGCCCTCCGATCGAAGGGCTGAGTCGGCAGGAGTGCTCGAGCTAGAGCGACATCTCCTGCTGGAAGCGCTTCTCTTCGCGGTCCTTGATCGACTCGAGGATGATCGTCGCGGTCTCCTCGATCGCGCGGCCGCTGACGTCGATCACCATCCAGTCGGAGTGCTTCTGGAAGATCCCTTCGGCGTACTCGAGCTCGGAGCGCACGTGCTCGCGCAGGCCGTACGCGGTGTCGACCGGCATGCCGAGCTGCACCAGGCGCGCCTTTCGGATCTCCATCAGCTGCTCGATGCCGATCGTCAGGCCGACGACCTTCTCCTGTGGGATGTCCTCGAGCTCCGAGGGCGTCGCCACGCCGAGCACCAGCGGCACGTTCGCGACGCGCAGGCCGCGGCCCGCGAGGTACGTCGAGAGGGGGGTCTTGCTGGTGCGGCTGACGCCGACGAGCACGAGGTCGGCCTTGCGCAGGTTGCGCGGCTCCTTGCCGTCGTCGCTCTTCACGGCGAACTCGATCGCCTCGACGCGCCGGAAGTACTCCTCGGAGAGCGGCATCGTCGCGGAGGGCTGGTTCAGCGGCGAGGCCTCGACGTAGGTCGCGACCTTGTGGATCAGCTGGCCGATGACGTCGACGGTCTCGACCTTCTCCTGCGCGGCGAGCTCGTGGAACGACTCGCGCAGCTCGGGAGAGACGAGCGTGAAGACGACCATCGCGCCGGCCTCGCCCGCCTTGCGCAGGACGTCGGCGACCGCGTCGCGATCCCGCACCCGCGTGAAGAGGCGCACGCGGACCCGGTGATGCGGGAACTGCAGCAGTGATGCGCGGACCACGCGCTCGGCGGTCTCGCCGGTGGAGTCGCTGACGACGAAGATCTGATGCCCGTCCATGCTCTGCCGCCTCTTCGGGGTTATTGGCTGGGTCTTGGCGAGACCGCAAGCTCGATCTCGAACGCAAAGAGCCCGGCCGGGGCCGGGCTCTTCACTTCGATCGGTGCTTTCGAGCGTCGACGACCGCGGGTGCGATCAGTCGTTGCTCGGGACGCCGCGCTTGCTCAGTCGGCGACCGGCCATCCGGTTGACGCGACGGCGGTTCTTCGCCTTGAGCTTGGCGGTCTTGCGCTTGGCGCGCGAGCGGTCGCGCTTGCGCGGCGAGCGGGAGATCATCAGGAACATCGTTCGCTCCTCGGAGAGGTGGGCCGGAGGTGTAGACGAAAGAGCCCGACGCCGCAACCCGTTCGAGGGAGGAGGCGCCGGGCTCTCGTCGTGTCGGTGATCGGCTAGGCGATCAGGGCATCTCGACGCAGTAGCCCTCGGTCATGCCCGCCGGGATCCGGCAGACGCGGCCCTCGCCACAGGTCGTCGGGCTCGTGCAGCTCTGCACGCAGAGGCCCTGGAGATCCATCGGGCCGGTCGCGTCGACGCAGATCGTCGCGGGCGCGGTGCAGTCGGTCGCCGCGAGGACGCAGGGGTCCACGCAGGTCCCGAACTGCGGCGCACCGACGACGTTGTCGCAGATCTGGCCGGCGCTGCAGCCCGTGCTGTCGAAGCAGGGGTTGCCCTGCGGGCGGCAGAAGCCGTACGTCGCGCCGGTGACCGCCTCGCAGATCTCGTCGGTCTCGCAGGTGCTCGGCACCGCGAGCGGATCGCAGCTCGGGCGGCAGGTGCCGTCCGGATCCATGTCGTCCGCGTCGGGCTCCGCCATGTCGCACTGCTCGTCCGCGCGGCAGCCGAACAGCTGGTCGGCCATGCCGGTCGCCGCGCCGCTGTCGACGGTGTCGCAGAGGCCGAAGCAGTAGCCGCTGAACGTGCCGATCGTCATGCCGAGCGGGACGCACGCGTTGCCGGGGTTGCACTCCTCGGCGGTGTTGCAGCCCTCGATGCAGAGCGCGCCCATGTTGCCGCCGACGCCGAGGCACACGCCGCGACCGTCGTCGCAGATGCCCATCGAGCTCGAGGGGTCGAACGCGGGGTTGTTGCACTGCGTCTCGGCGCAGGTGCCGCCGCGAAGGCAGAAGCCGACGTCGGTCGCGCACTCGGCCTGGCGCTCACACGCGGTGCCGACCTGGGCCGTCGCCGGTCCGGTCCAGTCGCAGCGGTCGGTGGTCGTGTTGCAGGTCTCGCCGTTGAGCGGGTTGACCCACGTGCCGTAGGAGCCGCCCTCGGTCACGACCAGCGACGCGTTGCACTGGGTGTCGCTGCGGCAGCCCTCGAGGCAGAGGTTCGTGAAGCCGTCGCAGCTGTAGCCGTCGGGACAGCCGCCGTTGGTCTCCGCCGCGAAGTCGCAGTGCGCGCGGCAGAGGCCGGTGTCGCCGGCGAACTGGCGCTCTGCCTCCGCGAAGAAGATGAACACGGGGAGGCCGAGCGAGTCCTGGCCCAGCTGACCCGAGCACTTCGCGCACGACCCGCACATGTCCTCGCCCGTCGTCATGTCGGGGCTGACCGTGGTGTTGCACTGCTCGGTGCAGAGCGAGCCGCTGGCGAATGCGACCGGCACGTCGAGCGCCGGGTCCGCCGGGACGATCTCGGTCCAGCTGCTCGGGTCCGCGTTGTCGTCGGCCTGGGCCTGGACCCAGCCGAACGCGCGACCGGTGAGGGGACTGCCCATCGGCAGGATCTCTTGGATGCACTCGCCGTCGAGGCATGCGTCACGACGGCAGATGCCACCGAGGCGGCCGGGGATTCCGCAGCCCATCGGGGGAATGTCGGCGTCGCGCATCTGCGCGTCGACCTCCGGAGTCTGAGCATCGGTGGGCGGTCCGCCGTCGGGGCAGATCATGCCCACCGGGCAAGGATCGGCGGGCGCATCCGGCCCGCATCCGACGCCGACGATCGCGGTGGCCAGCACCGTCATCAACCAAGCACTTCTCGTCATTACGACTCCTCCCGAATCGACGCTGACCGCGCCCCGGCAGCAGCCGCACGCGGACGAACGGCAAAGCCCTCCGCTTCGCCGAAGTTGCGCGACTTACCCGTGGGGTACTGCAGTGTCAAGACATCCACCCCGGTTCCGCCACCGGGGCGCCACGCTGTCGTGGCATTGCTCACGGACGAGGCCCGACCGGTCGGACCCGCCCCAACGGTGCTGTCATGCAGCACACACGCCACGACATTTTCCCGGGCAAATGCACGGTTCCGGGGCCGCGATCGCGACACCCGAGTCGGAGCGTGAGGATCCTGACGCGCGGATCGTGCGCGCTCGCCCCTTCCGAGCGAGCACTCCTGCGGCCGATCGGCTCGCCCCGAACGGCCCCTGCCGTCCGCGCGGGGCGCGCTCCCGTACGGGGCCGTTCGGGGCGAGCACTCCTGCGGGGGTCACCGCCGGCCGAGCAGGCGCTTGAGGGCGTCGCCGTACTCGGCGCGGGTCAGGACGCCCTTCTCGATCAGCGCGAGGAGCAGCGCCTCGTGCCGCTGCTCGATCGTCGCCTCCTGCTCGAGGCGGTGCACCGGGAGGGTGCGCGGCACCTCGTCGCTGCCGATCGGCTCGTCGTCGTCGCGACCACGGGTGCCGGGGACGCGACGCGTGGACTCGGGCGCGAGCTCGGCGCGCGAACGCTCGGCGGCCGCCATCACGCGGGTCGCGGACTGGCCGTACTCGCGATCGATCACCCGCCGGATCCCCGAGACCGTGCCGACCATCGCCCGCACCGAGCGCCCGGTCGACGCCGCGACCTTCGAGATCGCCGCGTCCTCCAGCGGGTTCGCGAACGCCGCGCGCACCGAGCGCCCGCCCGGCTCCACGGCGACGACGACGGCGAGCAGCTGTCGCGCCGTCTCCTCCGACAGGAGCCGCACCGCGTCGTGCTCGAGCGTGCCCTGGTCGAGATCGATCACGACCGTCCCGGCCTCGCGCGCGACGAAGTCGGCGAGGACGTCGTCGGCGATCAGCCCGGCATCGAACGGCGCGGCGATCACCGGCCCGGCGCGCCTGCGGAGCGAGGCCACCTCGCTCTTCGCGACCAGCCCTTCGCGCGCGAGCAGGTCTAGGACGTCCACGGTGGCTCGCGGGGGTGGCGGGCGGGGCGGGAGTGGTGGCGGCCGAGAGCTCTTGAAGGACGAGCGCTGCAGGATGCGAACCTGCGATTCGGATTGCGCGGAGTGTGGACCGAGTCGTGGACCGAGCGCAAGACGTGCTCACGTCCGCCGACGTGACGATGCGAAGCTGGCGGTGCCATCCGCCCGATGGCTCAGCCCGCGATCGCGCGGAGCCGCGGGAGGTGCTTCGCCGGGCGCGCCCGCGCCAGATCGTGGTTGGCCTGGAGCTGGATCCAGAACTCGGGCGACGTGCCGAACGCATCAGCGAAAGGCCACGCGGTCTCGGGGGACACGCCACGCTTTCCCCTCACGATCTCGTTCACACGCTGGATCGGATAGTCGAGGTGCGCAGCGAGCGCGCTCTGGGACATCTCGAGCGGCTTCAGAAACTCCTCCAGAAGGATCTCGCCAGGGTGCGTCGGTACGCGGTGCTTCGGGATCATGGGCGTCTCCTCAGGGGTGGTAGTCGGTGATCCGGACTTCGTAGGCGCCGTCGCTCTCCCAGCGAAACACGACCCGAAACTGGTCGTTGATCCGGATGCTGTGGTACCCGGCGAGGTCTCCCAACAACGCCTCGAGCTTGTTCCCTGGTGGGCTCTGGAGGTCCTGGAGCACGTTCGCGCCGTTGATCATGTCGAGTTTCCGCACGGAGACGGACTCGATGTTCCTGTACGCGTGACCGAGCGGTACGTGCGGCGCGCCCAGGATGCGCTCGCGGCCGTCGCCGATGCGATCCCCGGTCCACGTCGGTCCACGCTTTGGGTGGTTCTAGAGGGTCCCGGCGGGGGCGTGAGTGCCGGGAATCATGGGGTACGAGCCCTGCAGGATTCGAACCTGCGACCTTCGGCTCCGGAGGCCGACGCTCTATCCAGCTGAGCTAAGGGCCCCTGAGATCGGCGTGTTTACTGTGCCGCGCGCACGCACGCAAGAAGAGCGGCGATCATCCGCCGCTCTTGGTCTTGCTGACGTACTCCTCGGCCATGCTCCCCGCGAACTGCGCGAGGATGCCGTCGGCGACGCGCAGGCGGCGGCTGAGCTCGCGCGCGATGTTCATCACGAACAGCGAGTAGGCCTTGAGGTCGCGGCGGTAGAGGAGGCGGTCGACGCTCTCGGCGCTGAGGCGGAGCACGCGGCTGGGCGCGAGCGCACGGACGCTGGCGCTGCGCGGCTGCACGTCGAGGATGGACATCTCGCCGAACCAGCCGCCGGGGCCGAGCATCGCGACGCGGATCTCGCTGCCGCTCTTGCTCTTCTTCAGGACCTCGAGCTCGCCGTCGAGCACGACGAACATCTCGCGGGCGGGATCGCCCTCGGCCACCACGCGGGTGCCGACGGTGATGCGCTCGACCGGGAGCTCGCGACACAGGACGCCGAGCGTCTCGTCGTCGAGCCCGCCGAAGAGCCCGACCTCGCGGAGCATCGCGGGGTCGACGCGATCGATCGATGGGCGCGCGTCGGTCATGGCGGCGCATCCTCCCACTCGCCCCCACGCCGAGCAAGCATCGAGCGCTTCCTCTGCGCGGCCGCGTGCCGGTAGACTCGGAGGCGGTCCCCCTCTTGGCGTTCGACGAAGAACTCGAGCTCCCGCGGCCCTTCGGCCCCTACACGCTCGTGCGGCGTCTCGCCGTGGGAGGGATGGCCGAGGTCTACGTCGCGAAGGCCAAGGGCCTCGGCGGCTTCGAGAAGCACGTCGCGATCAAGGTGATCCATCCGCGCTACTCGGAGGACGATCACTTCATCCAGATGCTCGTGGAGGAGGCGAAGATCTCGGTCCTCCTCAACCACGTGAACATCGCGCAGACGTTCGATCTCGGCTGCATCGACGAAACCTACTACATCGTGATGGAGTTCATCGAGGGAGCCGACGCGTATCGCGTGATGCGCAAGGCGACCGAGATGAAGCGCGCGATCCCGATCGACCTCTGCGTGCACGCGGCGGCCGAGATGTGCAACGGGCTCGACTACGCGCACCGCAAGCGCGACGCGGAGGGGCGCTCGCTGCGCATCGTGCATCGCGACATCTCGCCGCAGAACATCCTCGTGTCGTACGCGGGCGAGGTGAAGATCGTCGACTTCGGGATCGCGAAGGCCGCCCTGCGCAGCGCGCAGACCGAGGTCGGCGTGATCAAGGGCAAGTACTACTACATGTCCCCCGAGCAGGCGTGGGGCGATCCGATGGATCATCGCTCCGACATCTTCTCGGCGGGCGTCGTGCTCTACGAGATGCTGACGGGGCGGATGCTCTACAGCGAGGACAACGTCCCGCTGCTGCTCGACAAGGTCCGCAAGGCGGAGATCGCGCCGCCCGAGAAGCGCCGGCCGAGCGTGCCGAAGACGCTCTCGGACATCGTGATGCGCGCGCTCCGGAAGGACCCGAAGGATCGCTACCAGTCGGCGCAGGACATGTCGCAGGCGCTGACGCAGTTCCTCTACGCGGCGAGCCCGACGTTCACCGCGGCGCGGCTCGCGGAGCTGATGGGCACGCTCTTCCCGAACGAGGTGCAGCGTCACAGCGCGATCGTGACGCTGCCGTCGGTGGAGGAGCCGCTCGATCCGCCGCCGCGCGAGGAGCTCGCGCCCGAGGTGCGCGAGAAGAGCGTGCTGTTCGATCTCGGCGAGGACTCGGAGGACGCGACGCGCAACGACATCCTGCCGTTCCGGCGCGCGGCACGGGCCGCCGACGCGAAGGCGGCCGCGGATCGCGAGACCCGGCCGGTGCAGACGGGGGCGTCGGACGTGATCCAGTCGCCGGCGCGCCCGACCTTTCGCCCGCCGCGCATGAGCGCCGAGCCGGACGAGGAGCGCACGGCGACCGGCGGGCTACCGAAGCGGCAGGATCCGACCGGCAGCGACAAGATCACTGCGCCGCGCGTGGGACCGAGCGGCGCGTGGGTGTCGCCCGTCGAGTCGATCGACTCGGTGACGACGAACCCGCGACGGGCCCCCGACGACGCGACCGAGGACAACGATCGCGCGCCGGAGTGGGACGACCCGACGAACCTCAAGGACGAGGAGTGGGAGGACGATCACACGCTCGTCGACTCGAGCGGGCTGGCGGCGGCGATGGACGCGATCGCACCGCGCGCGGTCGACGCGCTGCGGGCGCAGAGCGATCGCGGGCGCGTCAACGTGCAGTGGGGCGTGAAGCCGCCGGCGCGGCTCGGGCGGAGC
>JALYRN010000748.1 GCA_030855295.1 Myxococcota bacterium
CGGCAGGGCAGCGGCTACGAGGTGCGCGACTTCCGGCGCACCGGAGGGCCCGACCTGCTGCGCGAGCTGCTGGCGCTCGCGTCGGGGCCGCGGCTCGAGAGCGCGACGATCGATCTGCTGCTGGTGCGGCGACAGCTCGCGCGCGCGGTGATCGAGAAGCTTCTCGAGCGACCGATTCGGGCCCGCGCGCGCACCGCGATCGAAGCGAGCGTCGACGCGCTCGAGCAGGCGGTCGCGTCGGGCGCGCGCATCGGGGAGGTCGCGGACGCCGACCTCGCCGTCGTCGCGTCGATCCTGGAGGCGACCGACAGCGCCGTGCTCCAGCTCTGCATGAACCCGGTGGCCGCGATCGTCGCGGGCGTGCCTCGCCTGCGCGACGCGATCTACGCCGATGCGACCGACAGCGTGCTCGGCTGGCGCGGGCTCCTCGCGTGGCTCGAGGCGCCCTCGCCGGCAGGGATGGAGCTCGTGCTCGGCGCGATGGCGGCGCGCGATGCGCAGACGATCGAGCGCCTGCGGTCGGCGCCGCGCGCACGGAGGAAGACGCGATGAGCACCGGACGTCCGCTGCCCCTCTGGTCGATCGCGCTCGTGCGACCACGCCCGATCGCCTCCGCGCTCGAGCGCGTCGCGCGCTCGGGGCTGCACCCTCGCACCCCGAGCCTCTGGCAGCTCCAGCTCGGCGTGCTCCGCATGCATCACCGCGTGCTGTTCCGCAGCGAGACCATCGGCACCTCGACGTCGAACGCAGTGCGGCCGACGTGGCGCGCGCGCCTGCTGCAGTGGCGGCCGCTTCGCTTTCCGTTCCTGCTGCGCGAGCGCGCGATCGCGCCGCTCGATCACAGCGGGCTCGCGAGCCCACCCGAGCGCGTCGTCGCGCACCTGCTCGGCGCGCATCACGACGGATGGCAGCTCGTCTACGATCTCGAGATGCTCGAGGCCGCGCATCCTGGCTGGCTCGAGCGCGCGCGAGACGCGGCGCGAGCGGTGGTCGACGGCCGCGATCCGCGCGCCGAGTGGCTGCGCGATCTCTGCGTGTTCGAGCGCTATCACGAGCAGCTCCTGGACGCGCTCGAGCAGGCGCTCCGCGGCGAGCTCTCGCAGCCCGAGCCCGACGCGAGCGATCCCGACATCACGTTCCGCGGCTATCTCGCGTGGTGCGCGCGACAGCCCGCGACGCCTGCCGAGACCCTCGCGCTCTGGGCCCATGGCCGCTACTCGATCGAGCGCGGCGTGCTCGCGCGCGAAGAGGAGACGTGCGCATGACGATCCGCGCCGAGGACGTGTGGGAGATGGGCCCGGCGGAGTGGCGCGCGCTGCTGCGCGACGGGCATCCGATCGAGCCGGCCGCGCTCGAGGGCTGGGTGTATCGCGGCACCAGCCTCGGCATGCCGGCGCTCGTCGATCGCCTCGCGTGGAAGACGTTCCAGAAGGCGTTCCACCGCGACCCCGGCGCCGCGCTGCTGCGCGGATGGAACGTGCGCTTGGTGCAGCAGCCCGACCTCTCGGCGAAGAGCGAGCCGATGCGCGATCGCCAGGGCACGCCGCGGACGTTCGGCCACTTCGGCGTGCTCGACGCGCGCGAGCGCGGCGTGCCTCACGGCTTCGATCGCGGCCTGCTCCTCGACTACTCCATCAGCGGCCGGTCGATCGGTGCGCTCGATCCCGCCTCGCGCCTGCGCGATCCGATCGTCGCGCTCGCATCGGGCAGCGCCGAGCTCCTGCTCGGATGGTCCTATCTCGCGATCGGCTCGCGCACCGTCGACACCCCGAGCTTCTTCACGCTCGAGCGCGAGCACGCGATCGATCACGTGCCGATGCGGTGATCATTTGTACTCGATCAGCTGCGACTTGCGTCCGCGCATCCGCGTGGAGTGGAACTGCAGCACGCCCTGCATCTCGGCGAATTTCCCGACCGTGATCGCCACCGCGTACGCGGCCGAGTCGCCCGCGGCGCGGCCGCGCCGTCTCGTCGCTCGGTACGCGCGCCACGCCGACACCGGATATCCCGCGAGCAGCGCGAGGCTCGCGCCCAGCGTCGGCACCGCGCCGAGCGTCGCGACCGCGGGCACCACCGCGCCCCACAGCCAGATGCGCCGCGTCTCGCGCACCCAGTGCTTCTCGGCGGTCGCGCCGTGCATCGCCGAGCCTTCCGCGTACGCGTGACCGGATCGCACGGTGCGCTTCCACCACTGCGAGGCGCGCGACATCGCGGCATCGTGCAGCGTCATCTCGGCATCGAGCCGCTCGATCTTCCAGCCCGCCGCCCGCAGCCGCACGCAGAGCTCCGGCTCCTCGCCCGCGATCAGCGCGGGGTCGAACCCGCCGACCGCGCGGAACGCCTCGACGCGCATCATCGCATCGCCGCCGCACGCGCTGGCCTCGCCGACCGGCGTGTCCCACTCCACGTCGACGATCCGATTCCAGACGCTGTGCTCGGGGTGCCGCTCGCGGCGCCGCCCGCACACGACCGCCAGCTCGCGGCGCGACTCGAGCACGGCATGCGCGCGCTCCAGCCAGCCGAGCACGACCTCGCAGTCGCCGTCGACGAACTGCACGTACCGCAGGTCGGGCGCGATCTCGAGCAGCCGATCGAACCCGGCGTTGCGGGCGCGCGCCGCGGTGAACGGGAAGCTGGTGTCGAGCTCGACGACCTCGACCCCGCGCGCGCGCGCCGCCTCGACGCTGCCGTCGGTCGATCCGGAGTCGACGTACACCACGCGCGCAGCGCGCGGCGTGAGCGACTCCAGACACCGAATCAGACGTGGGCCTTCGTTGCGGCCGATCGCGACGCAGCCGAGCTCGGAGATCGGGTTCATCTCGCCGCGATCTTAGGCCCCGATCGCGGTCAGTCCCAAACTCTGTCCAAAAATCGGCTCGCCCGCTCCGGGCGCTTCCGTCCGCGCGAAGCGCGCGCTCCCGTGTGCGCCCTCCGGGGCGAGCACTCCTGTCGGGTCAGTCCATGGCCCAGACGAGGTCGACGCTGCCGGCGAGGAACTGGTCGGTCGCACCGCCCGCGATGTTCTCGTCGCCCGGCTCGGGGTTCATCGAGAAGAAGTAGCGCTGCATCTCGAAGCCGATCCGCGCGCCGAGCCCCATGTCGCTCTGCCAGCCGACCCACGCGCCGAGATCCATGCCCGATCCGCTGTTGCGCGGGAACCACGTCCCGAGCGCGCCGGTGCCCGTCAGCACGCGCCAGCCGAAGGCGGCCTCGGTGTAGATCCCGGCGCCGAGGTCGAAGCGCGCGCGGATCGAGGGCCGGAGGAACTGGTACTTCACGTTCGGCAGCTGCGCGTTCTGGCCCGTCTCCGAGGCGCCGAGCGCGAACGTGTGCATGCCGTACCCGAACCCGATCCCGATCTCGACGGGCGCGAGCGGGATGCGCACGTCGGCGCCGACGCGGAAGTCGATCGACTCGGTGCCGTAGCTCGTTCCGTCGCGCTGCCGCGAGCGCAGGCCGAGCGCCGCGCCGAACATCGCGTCGATGCCGAGGTTCGCCACGAAGTCCTGCGTGAAGTGCGCCGCCGGATACCAGCGCGCCTGCGCGCGCGCGGTCCAGCCGATGGGGAGCTGGTAGGGGCGCAGCGTGAGGAAGAGATCGTCGGTGTACGAAAAATCGCGCGAGAACCCGGTGGCACCGATCGCGATCCAGAGCGGCGAGAGCGTCGCGCCTCCGGCGGCGGCCGCGGGCGCGTCCTGCTCGACCGGGTCGACCTCGATCGCCACGTCGCCGCTGCTCGCCGTCTCGGTACGCGTCGACGTCGTGCTCCGCGTCGCCACCGGATCTGCGGCCGCGGGCACACTGCCGCGCGCCATCGCCGAGCCGGCCTCGTCCCAGAAGCTCCGGCGCACCGCCGTGCGCAGCCCGCGCGCGGCTCGTCCGGTGAACGACTCCTCCGCGAGCACGGCGCCCGTCGATGCGTCACGCACCGTCGTGCGCAGCGTGAAGCGACGACCACGCCGGACGACGCGCCCCTCGACCAC
>JALYRN010000749.1 GCA_030855295.1 Myxococcota bacterium
ACGTACGGCAGCGCGACGAGCTGCGAGTGCGGATGCGGCTGCGAGCTGCCCGCGCGCCGGCCTCGGTTGCGGAACACGGAGATCGCCGCGACGCCATCGCGCGCCTCGAGCGCCCGCACGCGCGCGCGGATCGCCTCGAGCACGAGCGCGGCGTGCGCGGCGTCGTAGGTCGCGAGGTCGCCTTCGTGGTCGCGCGACTCGATCACGACCTCGTGCGCGCCGTGCGCCGCGAGCGCGCGCGGATGGCGCGGCGCGTCCGCAGCCTCGCGCATCACCGGGTACTTGTTCGCGACCACGCGGACCTGCCACGGCTCGCCGATCGCGAGCAGCGTCGCCTCGGTCTCGGCCTCGTGCCCCGGGCAGAACGGACAGCGCTCGCGCGCCACCTCGGGCAGGCCGGCGGGGCGCGCCGCGCCGATCGTGCTCCGCCCGGTCGCGATCACCACGGCGATCCCCGTGAACGCATCGACTCGCAGCTCGCTCACGGCTGCTCGGTTGCGGCGTGGGTGCTCACTCCTGGACCGACTCGCTCTGCTCGGCCGAGCGCAGCGCCGTCTTCTGCACCTTGCCCATCGCGTTGCGCGGCAAGGCGCTCACGAAGCGCACGACGCGCGGCCGCTTGTGCGGCGAGAGCAGCGCCGCGACGTGGTCCTCGAGCTCCTTCGCCGGGATCGCCTCGCTGGCGACGACGAACGCGACGATGCGCTCGCCGAGATCGGGATCGGGCATGCCGATCACCGCCGCCTCGCGCACGCGTGGGTGTTCGAGCAGCGCCGACTCGACCTCGCCCGCACCGACCTTGAACCCGCCGCACTTGATCAGATCGGTCGCGCGCCGGCCGACGATCCGGATCGATCCGTCCGCGGCGCGCGTCGCGAGATCTCCGGTGTAGAACCAGCCTTCCTCGTCGAGCACCGCGCGCGTCGCGTCCTCGCGGTTCAGGTAGCCCGCGAACACGTTCGGTCCGCGCACCGCGATCTCCCCGATGGTCTCGTCGTCGTAGGCGTCGATCGGCGCGCGCGCGTCGTCGACGAGGCGCAGCCCCACGTGCGCCACGCCCGGCGCCTCCAGCGGGAGCCCGACGCAGCCGGCGCGGCGATCTCCGTCGTGCCGCGCCGAGCAATTGATGAGCGTCTCGGTCAAGCCGTAGCGCTCGATCGCGCGGTGCCCCGAGAGCGCCTCGATGCGCTGGTGCTCGCGCGAGGGCAGCGGCGCGGAGCCGCTGACGAGCAGGCGCGCGCCCCGCAGCGCCTCGGCGATCGCGAGCTCGCGCTCGGCCGCCTCGCAGAGCCGGGTGTACATCGTCGGCACGCCGAACAGGACCGTCTGCTCGTGATCGCGCAGCGCCCCCGCGACGTCCTCGGGCGAGAAGCGCGGCACCCAGCGCAGCGCGCCGCCGCGGCGCAGCGCGCCGAACAGACCGAGCACCAGCCCGTGCACGTGGAACATCGGCAGCGCGTGCACGATCACGTCGCTTCCCGACCACGCCCAGGCGTGCGCGAGCAGATCGAGATCGGATGCGACGTTGCGCGCCGTGATCAGCGCGCCCTTGGGAGCGCCGGTCGTGCCCGACGTGTAGAGGACGAGCAGCGGCACGTCGAGGATCGGCCGCGGCGCGATCGATGCGGCGCCCGCGAGCGTGAGCTCGGCGCGAAGGGTCTCGAGCCCCGGCGCGCGCTCGATCACGGTCGCGGGATCTGCAGCGAACGCGAGCCGCGGCGCCGCGTCCGAGAGCACGTGGCCGAGCTCCTTCGCTCCGAGCTTCGGATCGATCGGCACGCTGACGTATCCGGCCGCGGCGTGCGCGACCAGAGCGACCAGCGTCTCGAGCGCAGGCTGCGTCCACACCGCGACGCGATCTCCGGGAGAGGCGCCGCGGAGCTCCAGCGTCTCGACGTGGTGCGCGCATGCCGACGCCAGCTCGCCCCAGCTCAGCGCTCGCTCGCCGACGCGCAGTGCGAGCTCGCTCGACGGCGATCCATGCTGCGCGTGGAGCCGCGGGAACAGCGTGTCCATCGACGCGCGTTCTACCCGAGGCGGCGCGATCCGGCGACCGGATCCAGCGTGCGCTGTGCGCCGCGGAGACGGCGGAGACGCCCGACGGATCCGGTGGCCCCTCGGCACCGAGGCCCTGTACCATGAGGGCCGATGTCGTCCGACAGCGGCGAGGAGCTCGCCTCGATCGTCCGTTTCGCCGACGCACTGCCGGCGGCGATCTGGGTCGGTCGCGCCCCGACCGGCGAGGTCGTGTACGTGAACCGCGAGTTCGAGCGCATCCTCGGCATCTCGCCGCCCGAGGGCGCAGCCCGCGGGAACTACGTCGGACCCTACGGCGTGCACCTGCCGTCGGGCGCCGCCTACCCCGAGCACGCGATGCCGTTCGAGCGCGTGATGCGCTCGAAGGAGACGGAGGTGATCGACGACATCGTCATCCACCGCCACGACGGCTCGAAGTGCCACCTGCGGGTGGTCGCGCGGCCGCTCTTCGACGATCGCGGCGAGATCACGCACGTGGTCGAGGCGTTCACCGACATCACGCGCGAGGTCGAGGCCGAGCGTCGCCGCGCCGAGACCGACCGACAGCTCCAGGCCGTACGGCGCCTGGACACGATCGGCAGCCTGGCGGGCGGGGTCGCCCACGACTTCAACAACCTGCTCGCGGTCGTGAAGCTCGTCGCCACGCGGCTCCGGCACGAGCGCGACGAGGGCGAGCGGGCGAGGCTCGTCGGGCACCTCGACGAGGTCGCCGACAGCGCCGCCAAGCTCACGCACGCGCTGCTCGGGTTCGCGCAGTGCGGCACGCACGTGACGAGGCCGCTCTCGGTCAACGAGCTCGCGGCGTCCGTCGTCGAGCTGGCACGGAGGACGTTCGATCGGCGCATCGAGATCGTCGCCGAGCTCGAGGCGGCGCGCGACATCATCGTGGGCGAGCCCGCGCAGATCGAGCAGGTGCTGATCAACCTGGTGATGAACGCGAGGGACGCGATCCCCGCCGACGTGCCGGGCCGCATCGCGATCCGGACGCGGCGCGAGAGCGTCGGCGCGGGGCACGCCCTGCTCGAGCCCGGCGATCACGTGATCATCGAGGTGGAGGACACCGGCACGGGGATCGACGCCGCGATCCGAGAGCGCGCCTTCGAGCCGTACGTGACGACGAAGGGGCTCGGAACGACGAAGGGAACGGGCCTCGGGCTCGCCACGGTCTTCGGCGTGGCGCGTGGCCACGGCGGTACTGCGGAGATCGTGTCGACCGGCAGCGAGGGCACGCTGATGCGGGTGTTCCTGCCGGCGACGATCTCGCGCAGCCTGCCGCCGGTCGCGCCGCCCCGCCCGACCGCGCTGGTGCGAGGCCGGGGCACGGTGCTGGTGATCGACGACGAGCCGCTCGTGCTGCGCATGACCGCGCGCACGCTCGAGGAGCTCGGGTACGACGTGATCCATGCGCCGAGCGGCGACGACGGCGTCGAGGCGTTCCGCAGCGCGACGGTGCCGATCGCGGCGGTCGTGCTCGACATCGTCATGCCGGGCCTGAACGGCCGCGAGACGTGCCGGGCGCTGCGCGCGCTCGACCCCGACGTCCGCGTGCTGCTGATGAGCGGGTATGCGCTCGACGCGGACACCCCCGACACCTCGGACTTCGGCGCGCTCCACGTGCTCGCGAAGCCGTTCGACCCGACCGAGCTCTCGCGCGCGCTCGCGGCCGTCGCGACGCGCTGACGACGACGCACGCTCCTTTCGTCAGCGCTCGAGGAAGCGCGCGAGGAGCACCATGCGACGGCCGTCGTCGAACTCGACGTCCAGCTTCGGCGGCTCACCGCCGAGCTCGTCGACGATCGTGCCCTCGCCGAAGCGCGCATGGCGCACGCGGACGCCCCCGCCGCGCGCGCGCGCGAACACGATCGGCGTGCCGCCCGCCTGGTGATCGGGGGCGAACGGCAGCGGCGACTTCGCACCGCCGCAGTGGCGTGCGAGCCCGCGCAC
>JALYRN010000750.1 GCA_030855295.1 Myxococcota bacterium
CCGCTGACGTGGTGCCCGCTCAACTTCGAGCGCGCCGCGCCGCGCCCCGAAGACGTGCTCGATGCCGCGCGCGTCGACGCGATGCTGGCGCTCTCGAACCGCGAGCACGCCGCGCGCGACGAGGGCGCCGATCCCGACCGGCGGACCGCCCTCGCCGACCTCGCGCGCCAGGTTCCGAGCGATTGAATGGCGCGGATCGCGTATGCTAGGGTCGCCCGCCCGAACGCGGTCCGAATCGGAGGAAGACATCTCGATCACTGGTGACACGGAGCCCGGACGCACCGCGTCGCCTCAGGCCAGCCGAGGCGATGGCGCCGGCATCGCGACCTCGCCGGCAGACGACGCGCTCGAAGACGACGCGCTCGGAGACGGCGCGCTCGGAGACGGCGCGCTCGAAGACGACGCGCTCGAAGACGAGACCGCGAACCCCGATCGCGCCCGCGCCGAGGTCGAGCTCCCCGACGGAACGCTGGTCGCGGTCGAGATCGCGAACCACACGGGCGCCGATCCGCTCGCGCAGCGCGGCCTCACGGCCGCCGCGGCCGAGATCGTCAAGGCGCTCGGTCACCGCGAAGAGCCGGTGATGAGCCATCCGAGCATCGTGGGACGGAGCGCTCCGATGCTCGCGATGTTCCGGATGCTCGAGCGCATCTGCAACAGCGACGCGACGATCCTGGTGCTCGGCGAGAACGGCACCGGCAAGGAGCTCGTCGCCAAGTCGGTCCACCGCCAGTCGAGGCGGAGCAACCGGCAGTTCGTCGCGACGAACTGCAGCGCGTTCAACGACAACCTGCTCGAGAGCGAGCTCTTCGGTCATCGCCGCGGCGCGTTCACGGGCGCGGTCATCGACAAGCCGGGCCTCTTCGAGGTCGCCGACGGCGGCACGTTCTTCATGGACGAGGTCGGCGACATGTCGCCGGCGCTGCAGGTGAAGCTCCTGCGCGTCCTGCAGGAGGGCGTGTTCATGCCGGTCGGCGGCACCGAGCCCAAGCACGTCGACGTCCGGATCATCGCGGCGACGAACCGCGACCTCGCGACGATGGTGCGGCAGGGCAGCTTCCGCGAAGATCTCTACTACCGGCTGCACGTCGTGACCGTGCGTGTGCCGCCGCTCCGCGAGCGACGCGACGACGTGCCGGTGCTCGTGCAGTACTTCCTCGGCAAGCTCGGCAAGCGCGACAAGCGCGAGAAGCTGCTGACACCGCGCACCCTCGAGCGCCTGATCGCGCACGAGTGGCCGGGCAACGTGCGCGAGCTCGAGAACGAGATGGAGCGCCTCTGGGTGCTCTCCGGAGACGAGCGCGTCATCGACGAAGAGCTGCTGAGCTCCGCGATCGGGCGTCGTCGAGCGCCGGTCGCCAGCACGCCGCCGCCGGGCGGCTCGTCGAGCGCCGCGGGCGGCCTGCGCTCGTCGGCCGACGCGGCACCGCAGGGGCCCGCGCCGTCGCTGCCCGATGCGGTCGAGAGCCTCGAGCGACGGATGATCAGCGACGAGCTCCGGCGCGCGCGGGGCAACAAGACCAAGGCAGCCGAGGCGCTCGGCATCAGCCGCCGCAACCTGATCCGCAAGGTGCAGGCGTACGGGCTCGAGGACGCTGGCAAGTCCCGCCCCGGGCCGACCCGACCCTGAGCCTGCAGGAGCGCTCGCCCTCGGAGCGCCCGTACCGAGACCGGCATCGTCGGTCGAACGCTGCTACGAAGGGGCGCACTGGGGGCATCCGTGAACGCGCTCGTCCTGATCTCCGAGTCCGATCCCTTCAACCTCCGCTTGCTGCAGGAGGTCTGCGAGGCCGCCGGGCACGAGGTGGTGACCGCCCTCGAGGGCGCGGCGGCGCTCGAGCTGGTCGCGCGCAAGAGACCGGACCTCGTGCTGATCGACATCGCGCTCGCGATGCACGCGCGCGACGAGGAGGGGCCGCGCGGCGACGACGCATCCCCGGGCGGCCTCGAGGTGCTCCGCGTCCTCAAGGCCGACCCCGAGCTGGCGGCGATCCCGGTGCTGGTGACGACGCACGGCGAGGACGTCGAGAGCCGCCGCGCCGCGATCGCGCTCGGTGCCGAGGACTACGTCGCGCGCCCCTATCGCGTGT
Source organism: Myxococcota bacterium (assembly GCA_030855295.1). Classification (GTDB taxonomy): domain Bacteria; phylum Myxococcota_A; class Polyangia; order Polyangiales; family Sandaracinaceae; genus Sandaracinus. The sequence goes on from JALYRN010000750.1 coordinate 2,091, forward strand.
TCGAGATCCAGCAGCGGATCCGCAACGCGCTCCGCCGCGTCATCGCGGAGCGGCGGCTGCTCGCGCTCGGTGACGAGGATCTGCTGGATCCGCTGACCCGCACCGGCAGCGCCGCGCAGATGCAGATCAGCCTCGAGTACGAGATGACGCGCGCGGTGCGCTACGGCCACTCGCTCTCGTGCATGTCGCTGCGCGTCGGCGGCCTCGAGCGCGTGATCGCGGAGCTCGGGCGCGAGGTGGGCGACGGCGTGCTGGTGCAGATCACGCACGGGGTCCGGGCCTGCATCCGCGCGATCGACCATCTCTTCCGCGGCGGTCGCGACGAGCTCGTCATCGTGCTCCCGGAGACCAGCGCGAGCGACGCCGACACCGTCGTGCAGCGGCTGCGCGAGCGCGACGCCGCCGGGGCGCTGGTCGGCGCGGCGTTCACGCTGCCGGTCGACGTCGAGGTCGGCGTCGCGGCGCGTCCCGACGCCAAGCTGACCGATGGCCCGGCGCTCCTCGCGGCGGCGCGCGCCGCTCGCCGGCCGCTCGCGAAGCGCTGACTCGAGAGCCCCCGCAACATGCGCCCGATCGCATCCACCGAGGTGCCGGCGCTCTTCGACGAGCGCGTGATCGTCCTGACCGCGGAGATCGACGAGGCGGCCCTCGCGCTGATCACACCGGGCGAGGCCGAGCTGGTCGCGCGCGCGGTCGACAAACGCAAGCGAGAGTTCGCGACCGCGCGCGTGCTCGCGCACGAGGCGATGGCGCGCGTGAGCGGGCCGGGCGTGACGCGCCGCGTGCTCGAGCTGCTGAACGCGCCGGATCGATCGCCGATCTGGCCCGAGGGGATCACCGGGAGCATCTCGCACTGCGACACGCGCGCCATCGTCGCGGTCGCGGAGCGCGCCCACGTCGGCACGATCGGCATCGACGTCGAGCACCGCGACGAGCTCAAGCGCGAGCTGTGGCGGTCGGTGTTCCTGCGCCAGGAAATCGACGCGCTCGACGCCCGCTTCGAGAGCGACGTGCGCGGCAGGATGGCGCTCGCGCTCTTCTCCGCGAAGGAAGCGCTCTACAAGGCGCAGTACCCGTGCTCGACGCGGTTCATGTCGTTCTCCGAGCTGCACGTCGAGCTCGTGCCCGATGCCGGATCGCCCGCGCGCGGCGCGGTGATCTGCACGTTCCAGAACGACGTCCCGCCGTTCGTGCGCGGCACCGTCGCGCGGGGGCGCTATCGGCTCGACGCGTTCGCGGGCGACGAGGTGGTGACCGCGGTCCGGATCGAACCGGAGCTCGCGCACACGGCGTGAGCGCGCGCTTCAGCGCCCGTCCGGTCCCTCCGGGGCGAGCACTCTTGTCGACGTCAGCGCCTGTATCGAATCGGCTCGCCGCTCCGGGCCCTCCCGTCCGCACGCGCAGCGCGCGCTCCCGTCCGGTCCCTCCGGGGCGAGCACTCTTGTCGACGTCAGCGCGGGGGAGGCAGCGCGTCGACGGGCACCACTGCGGCGGTCGTCGTGCCGTCGCCGAGCTGTCCGCGATCGTTCTCGCCCCAGCAGCGCGGCACACCGACGAGGTGCGCGGCGCACGCGTGCGCAGCGCCGACCGCGACGAAGCTCGCCTCGCCGAGGTTCTCCACCATCACCGGCGCGCTGCCGTAGCCCTCACCCCAGCACGCGACCTCGCCCCACGTGATGCGGCCGCAGGTGCGATCCCCGCCCAGCGCGAGCACCGAGCTGTGGCTCGCCGAGGGCGTGAGGCGATCGACCGTCGTGCCGTCGCCGAGCTGCCCGACGTCGTTGGCGCCCCAGCAGACGGCATGCGTCAGCGCGTCGATCGCGCAGGTGTGCGCCGCGCCGGTGCGCACCGCGATCATCCCGTCGAGCCCCGCGATCGCGGCGGCGT
>JALYRN010000751.1 GCA_030855295.1 Myxococcota bacterium
CGCTCGCGTGGGATCGCGTCGGCCTCGCGATGCCGGCGTGGCGCGCGCTGCTGCCCGAGACCCGTGATCCGCGCGACCGAGCGGTCGACGTGCGATCCGGCGAGTGGGTGCTCAAGCCGACCTTCGGTAGGGTCGGCGAGGACGTCGGCCTGCCCGGCGTCACGCCGCCCGCGGCATGGCGCGAGATCGTGCGCGCGGCCGAGTCGCGGCCTCGCGCGTGGGCCGCGCAGCGCGCGTTCGAGACCCGCGCGATCCAGACGCCGCTCGGGGCGATGTATCCGTGCCTCGGCGTGTTCGTCGTCGACGGGCGCGCTGCCGGTGTGTACGGCCGCCTGGCGCGCACGCCGCTGGTCGACGGCGCCGCGAGCGAGGCGGCGGTCCTCGTGTTCGAGCGTGCCTCGACGGCCGCGGAGGAGATGCATGCCGAGCGACCGTGAGCGCTGGACGGGTGAGGCGGTCTTCGCGTGCTTCGCACCGGAGAGCGCGCCGTGGTCGCCCTGGGTGAAGCCGGTCGCGTTCGCGGAGATGCCGGAGCGCACGCTCCCCGCGCTCCCGGCCGACCTCGCGAAGCACGAGGTCTCGTGGGCGCCCGAGCCGACGAAGGAAGTGATCGTCGAGGACGACGCCGGCTATCGCGCGGCGCCGACCCGCACGCGCGCGCCGGCCGGTGATCGCGCGGCGATCGTCGTCGACCTGCCGGGCGTGATCGCGGCGACGGTGGGGCTCGCGCTGATCGCGCGCGGCTACCGGCCGGTGCCGCTCTTCAATGGTGCTTCGGGTGGGCTCAGCGGCTCGCGCGTCGCGCAGATCGGCGACGTGCTCGCGGCGGGCGCGCGCGTCCTGGTCCCCGGTGCGCTCCCCGACGACGCTCCGCCCGCGTTCCTGCTCGACGCGCAGCGCTTCGGCATCGCGCCGGCGCCGGGTCAGTTCGACGGACGCTGGATCGTCTTCCCGCAGGACTTCCCGTCCGCCAACGCGCTGCGTGCGCGTGGGATCTCGCGCGTGATCTGGCGCTCCGCGCAGGCGAGCGTCGACGATGATCTCGCGCACGTGATGCGCGGCTGGCAGCAGCAGGGCGTGTCGATCTGGCGATCGAGCGATTCAGCACCGCTGGCCGAGCACCACGTCGACGAGCCCTCGGCGTTCCGCTCGCTCTGGCGGCGCGCCGCGGTGATCGCGGGGCTCCGGCGGAACGCGGCGGGCGGCTTCGGCGCGATGGTGCCGGTGCCGTCGCAATCCTCGGGCGGCGGCTGAGTCAGCGCCGCGGAAGCGTCTGCTGCCTAGTCGGTCGGCTCGATCAGCGTGGGATCGTCGTTCGCGACCGAGCCCACTCGAGGACCGACCTTCCACGACTCGAGCGGCACCGGATCGGCATCGCGGATCGCGCGGATCACCGCGCGCGCGTCGTCCTCGCTCGGCGAGAGCCAGCGATCGCGCAGCGCGGGCGGCACGATCATCGGCATGCGATCGTGGATGTCGGCGACCACCTCGGTGGGCGTGGTCGTCAGGATCGCGAAGCTCGGGATGCGCGCCTTCGCGTCCCCGCTGGCAGCGCCCTCCCAGACGTCCCAGATGCCGGCGAACGTGAGCAGGCCGCCGCCCGCCGGGCGGAAGTACCAGGCCTGCTTGCTCTTGCCCTCGCGCTTCCACTCGAAGAAGCCGTCGGCGATCACCAGACACCGACGGCGCGCCGCCGACTCGGCGAACGCGCGCTGCCCGGCGACGCTCTCGGCGCGGAGGTTGATCCAGCGCGCGCCCGCCGCCTTCGGCCCGTCGCTCTCGGCCGGCACCAGCCCGAAGCGCGCGAGCCCGATGCGCCGCTCCTCGCGCTGGATCGCGATCGGCGCGTCCTGGGTCGGCGCCAGGTTGTAGCGCGGCGCGGCGTCGTCGAAGGTCAGCGTCGCGCGGAGCTCCTCGGCCGCCTCCTGCGCCTGGATCGCGACCGTGTAGCGTCCGCACATCGGCGCGAGCATAGGGCCGCCGTGCGGTACGGCCAGCGCATGCCCGTTCCTCGCGCGTGGGGAACTCCGTATCATCGGCTCGATGGTCACGACTCGAGAGCTTCTCCCGGTGCTGGTGATCGTGGCTTGCCTCGGCGCGATCGCGGGGTGCACGTCGCGCACCGCGGCGGCGGCAGAGAGCACCGCGGCCGAGTGCAGCAACGGCAGCGACGACGATCGCGACGGGCTGATCGACTGCGCTGATCGTGCGTGCACGATGTATGCGTTCTGCGCGACCGGCGGCATCGACGGCGGCGGCGCCGACGGCGCGATGCCCGCGGACGGCGGCCCGCCCGCCGATCGCATGATCGGCCCGTCGTGCAGCGCGCCGCTCGACGTCGTGTTCGTCATGGACGTCAGCACGTCGATGGCCGACGAAGCGATGCGCCTGCGCGAGGGCGTCGAGTCGATCTGGACCGCCGCGAACGCGCTGACGAGCGACGCGGAATTCAGGCTCGTCGTGTTCGTCGACGACGCGTTCGCCGACGGTGGCTGCGCGTCCTTCGCCGACGTCGGCACGCTCCAGACGCGGCTCGACCACTGGCGCGCGTTCTGCGCGATGAACCGGAGCCCGAGCAGCTCGACCACGAACACCGACTGCCCCGAGAACTCGCTCGACGCGATCTGGCTCGCGGCGACGTCCTGCCCGTGGCGCGAGGGCGCGACGCGCGTGCTGATCCACGTCACCGACGACACCTTCGTCGAGCGCCCGATGATGCTCAGCGGGGACCCGTTCTTCGGCGGTGGCGTCGCCGTCGAGCACACCTACGCCGAGGTCCGCGACGCGCTGATCGCAGCCGAGATCCGCGTCGGTGCGTTCGCCGCGCCGGGGGCCGGCGAGGAGTGCGGCGCGGGCTCGAGCGCGAACGTCGGGCGAGGCTTCCACGAGGCCTACATGGGCCTGCCGTCGCTGCCCGAGAGCACGGGCGGTCGCGTGTGGAGCATCCGCGAGGTGCGCGCCGGCACGCTCGACATGGCAGCGTCGATCCGCGACCTGCTCGAAGACGAGTACTGCACGCTCTTCTGAGCCGCGGCGAGCACTCCTATCGGCGGTCAGCTCGCGACGCGATCGCTTCTCGACTCGCGCCGTCGGGACACCTCCGCGATCGCCGCGAGCAGGTGCTGGCCGGTGCACGGCTTCGCGAGCACGAGGTCGAAGAGCGCGCGCTCGCTCGGCTCGAGCGACTCCCCGCTGCCGGTCAGCAGGATGAACGGCGGCGCTCCGTCGCCCGCGATCTCCCGCACCGCGCTGCAGAGCTCCGATCCGGTCAGCCCCGGCATCGCGAAGTCGGTGATCACCGCGTCGGCGCGCTCGTCCTGATCCTCGCAGAGGAACCGCAGCGCGGCCTCTGGCCTGGTGAAGCCGCGGACGCGGAAGCCCATGTCGCCGAGCTCGCGGAGCATCGCTCGCACGAACGTGGCGTCGTCGTCGATCAGAGCGAGCAGCGCAGGCGCGTCGGGCGTCATCGGACCTCCGGGAAATGCGAGGGCGACGGATGTCATCGGCCCGCGCGCGCTCGATACAAGGTCCACGCGCTCCTGTCCCGCGCTCGGCGCGATGCGAGCGTGCGGTACCTCCCACTCGATGGGATGGGGGCTGACGCCGCGCCGGTCGCGACTATGTAGCTCTCTCGTGGAACGGCACCGGCTCGATGGCGTCACGGTCCTGGTGATCGACGATCACCTCGACAGCCTCGAGCTCGCCGAGCTGGTGCTGCAGCGAGCGGGCGCGCGCGTGCTGGCCGCGCCAGGCGCCGAGGCCGGCCTGCGCTTCCTCGATCGCGAGCGCATCGACGTGCTCGTGTGCGACCTCGCCATGCCGTATCTCGACGGGTACGAGCTCCTGCGCACCCTGCGCGCCCGCAACGACGAGAAGCGCGCCACCCCCGCGATCGCGCTCTCCGGCAACGCCGCGGTGGGCGACGTGCGCCGCGCGCTGCAGGCCGGCTTCGACGTCCACGCCGCCAAGC
>JALYRN010000752.1 GCA_030855295.1 Myxococcota bacterium
GCTCGAGGCCGGCCCCGCCGGCCCCGGCGGCGCGCCGATGCGCCCCGAGGGCCCACCGCGCGAGGAGCTGCCCCCCGGCGCGATCGATCCGGGCACCACGCTCGCGCGACGGCTGACGATCGACGAGTACGCGCACACCGTGCGCGACGTGCTCGGCGTCGCGCTCACCGCGGACGACCTCGCGCTCCTGCCGCGCGACACCTCGGTCGACGGCTTCCGCAACACCGCCGTCGGCCTCGTCGTGTCGGTCGATCACGTCGACGCGTGGTGGCTCGTCGCCGAGCGCGTGAGCGAACGCCTCGATGTCACGGCGTTCGCGACCGCGCGCGCCGGCTGCGCCGAGGCGGGCGCCGAGTGCGAAGCGAGCTTCGTGCGCGGCGCCGGCGACGCGCTCTTCCGCAGGCCGCTCGACGAGCGCGAGGTCGCGCGGTTCACGCCGCTCTTCGAGGCCGCTCGCGCCGAGTCGCTCGGCTTCGACGACGGCGCGCGCTTGGTCCTCGTCGCGATGCTGCAGGCGCCCGCGTTCCTCTACCGCCTCGAGACCCAGCGGACCGGCACCGAGGGCGTGCGCGCGGTCTCCGGCCACGAGCTCGCGGCGCGGCTCTCGTACCTCGTGTGGGCCTCCGCGCCCGACGACGCGCTCCGTCGCGATGCGGCCGAGGGCCGGCTCGACACCGCCGAGGGCATCGACGCCGCGCTCGACCGCATGCTCGCCGACGAGCGCGCGACCCGCAGCACCGATCTCTTCGTCCGCGACTGGATGCAGCTGCACCGGCTCGACGGCATCTCGCGCGAGGACCTCGATGCCGCGCAGGCGCGCGAGCTCGTCGACGCGGCCGTGCGCACCTACCAGGACCACGTCTGGGACGCGGGCCTTCCGCTCGCCGGCGTGCTCGACGGCGAGACGGCGTTCCTCACGCCCGACATCGCGGCCTGGTATGGCCTGCCGTCCGCGGGACCGGGGCTCGCGCGCTACGACCTCGCGCCGGTCCCGGAGCGCATCGGGCTGCTGACGCATCCCGGCGTGCTGACGGTGATGTCGGATCGCGACGTGGGCGGCATCGTCGCGCGCGGTCTCTTCGTGATGGAGCACGTGCTCTGCGCCGAGCCGCTCGAGCCGCCGCCCGATCTCGATCTCTCGTCGTTCCGATCGCACCTCGGCCCCGAGGCCACCGACCGCGAGTACTCCGAGGACCGCATCGCCAACGCGAGCTGCGGCGGCTGCCACGTGCAGTTCGATCCGTTCGCGTACGCGCTCGAGCGCTTCGACGGGATCGGTCGCCACCAGCTGACGAGCGAGCACGGCCGCGCGCTGCGCGAGGACGGAGCGCTCCCGGTCCGCGGCGCCGAGGCCGAGCCGTTCGCGAACGTCGACGAGTACGCGCGCCTGCTCGCCGCCGATCCGCGCGTGCAGCGCTGCGTCACCGAGAAGCACCTGCAGTACGCGCTGGGCCGCGCGATCGAGCGCGCCGACGAGCACGCCGTCGACGCCGTGCACGACACCGCCGCGCGCGAGGGCGGCACCTACGAGGCGACGATCCGCGCGATCGCGACGCACGAGATCTTCCGCGCGCTGCGGACCGAGGAGTGATGATGAGCCGAAGGCGCACCCTGGATCGGCGAACTTTCCTGCGTGGCGCGGGCACCGTCGCGATCGCGCTCCCCTTCCTCGAGCCGATGATGCGCGGCCACGCGCGCGCCGGCGCCGCGGAACCGCCCGAGCGCTGCATCACCGCGTTCTTCGGGCTCGGCGTCCCGAAGGCGATGCAGATGGAGGGCTTCTCGGGGCCGCTCGCGCCGCTCTCGCCGTACGCCGATCGGCTCGCGATGTTCCGCAACGTCGACATGAGCGAGGCGGGCGGGCAGGGGCATCCGAAGGGCGGCACCTGCGTGTTCGTCGGCGCGGAGGGGCCGAGCGGCGAGCGCGCGGGTGGGCCCTCGATCGATCAGGTCGTGAAGCGCGCGCTCTATCCCGACGGAGCGCCGACGCCGATCGGCACGCTGGCGGTCGGCAGCTTCTTCCGGCGCTCGCACGGGCTCTACCAGCGCATCCGCTGCTGGGGTGAGGACGGCGGCCGCGTCGTCGAGCCGATCGAGTCGCCCGCGCTGCTCTTCGACGGGCTCTTCGGCTCGGTGCCCGATCCCGGCGGCGAGACCGCGACGCCCGAGGAGGCGCGCCGGCGCCGGCTGCGCCGCAGCGTCCTCGACACCGTCATGGGCGAGTACGCGCACCACACCAGCGACGCCTCGGGGCTCGGTGAGGGCACGCGGCGCCGCATCCGCGATCACCTCGAGCGCCTGCGCGAGCTCGAGCGACGCGTCTTCGCCGAGCCGACCGCGCCGACCTCGACGTGCACCGTGCCGCCTCGGCCGGTCGAGCCCGCGCTGCGCTACGGGTTCGCGGGCGCGACCGAGTACGACGCGGTGCGCGTGCCCGCGGCCGACTTCCAGCGCGCCTTCCGGCAGCTCGTCGATCTCTACGCGATGGCGCTGCGCTGCGATCTCGTGCGCTTCGGCAACGTGATGTTCGAGTCGTCGGGCGGGCACACCGCGTTCGAGGGCACGTACGACGCCGGCACCCACCGCTACGATTTCCGTAGCGAGGCCTCGGACCACAACAACTGGCACGAGGGACGGACCGAGCACATCCGCTGGCACGCGCACTTCTTCCAGAGCCAGATGGCGTATCTGCTCTCCGCGCTCGACGACGACGCGTACCGCGAGGAGAACGGCGGGACGATCCTCGACAACTCGCTGCTCGTGATGGGCACCGAGACCGGCACCAACCACGACATGAACGGCGTGTTCCACGCCGTCGCGGGCGGCCGCGGGCGGCTGCGGCTCGGCGGCTTCCGCGACGAGTCGGTGCACGCGGTCGACATCTACAACACGTGCCTGCGCGCGGTCGGCGTCGATCGCGTGATGGGGAGCGCCGAGCACTTCGGCGGAGAGATCGCGGGGCTGCTCGCGTGATGGAGGCTCGGATGACGAAGAACGGCAGACTGCAGGCCCGAGGTGCGCTGCTCGCGGCCTCGCTCGTGATGCTCGCGTGTGGCGAGGATCCCGCGACCGAGCTCGATGGCGGCGCGCGGCGCGATGCCGCCGACGTTCCGCGTGATGCGGCCGAGGCTCCGCGCGATGCCGTCACCGCGCCGGTCGACGCGCGCGTGACCGGCTCCGACGCGACGATCCCGCCCGGCGACGACGACGCGAGCACGCCGCCGACCGACGCGGGCACGCCGCCAGTCGGACCGCGCGTCTACGAGGAAATCGGCGGGCTCGTCGCGGTCGAGAGCGAGCACTTCGCCGAGAACGACGACAACGGCCGGCCGCGCGACTGGGTGCTGTTCTCCGCGACCGAGATGCCGAGCATCGAGCCCGATCCCGATCCCCCGCACCTCGACGGCGCGAGCGGCGGCGCGTACCTCGAGGGGCTGCCCGACACCCGCGTCACGCACGACGATCCGCTGGTGAGCGGCGAGAGCTTCTACAACACGGCGGGCACCGGGCCCACGCTGAGCTACCGGATCCGCTTCCGCACTGCGGGCACCTACTACGTGTGGGCACGCGCGCTGACCACGGGCGGCGAGGACAACGGCATCCACATCGGTCTCGACGACGCGTGGCCTTCCACGGGCACCCGCCTGCAGCTCTGCGGCTCGCGCGGGATGTGGCAGTGGTCGAGCGCGCAGCGCGACTCCGGCGGCTCGGCGTGCGGGATCGACGGCACGATCACGATCGAGGTGCCGACGCCGGGCGAGCACGTCGTGCGCGTCTCGATGCGCGAGGACGGGTTCGAGCTCGACAAGCTCGTGCTGACCACCGACCGCGACTACGAGCCCACCGGCGAGGGGCCGCCCGAGCGTCCGTACGCGCCGTGACGACGCCCGGATCAGAAGCGCACGCCGGCGCCCGCCTCGACGCGCAGCATCGCGCCGTCGGCGGCGATCACCCGCTCGCCCGCAT
>JALYRN010000753.1 GCA_030855295.1 Myxococcota bacterium
CGCTTCCGCGCGCCGCTCGGCTCGTGCGCGGTGCTCGCGGTGCGCCCGATCACCGGCCGCTCGCATCAGATCCGCGCGCATCTCGCGCACGTCGGCCTGCCGATCGTCGGCGACCCGAAGTACGGCGTCGCCGCGCGCGGCGTGAAGCGACCGCTGCTGCACGCACGCGCGATGCGCTTCGCCCACCCGATCGGCGGCGAGCCCGTCGAGGTCCGGTGTCCGCCGCCGTGGAGCGACGAGGAAATCCTCACGCTCCGGAAGAGCTGAGCGAGACCCTGCGACATCGCGCTCGGGCATCGCCCGCCACCGAAGAACGCTTCAGCGCCGACGCGCTCGCGCCTCGGCACGCCCTGTTCGGCTGAGGTGCAGCCGTGTGGCTGCCGCGCTGCGTCGGCGAGCGACGGTCGCGCGGCCGCATCCACCGGGCCGCGTCGGCGGTCGCGATTCGGCCCTCGCTCTCCCTACCGGACGAGAGCTCTGCCGGATCAAAATTCTCGGCGCAAGAAGTCGCCGTCGATCGTCAGTCGCGGAGGTGCTGCGTCGTCCATCGTGCATGGCAAGAGCGCGACATCGGCAGAAGGAGATCGTCTTCCGCACGCATGGCGGCAAGCGCCGCGGCGCGGGGCGTCGTCCGGTGGGGGATCGCGCCGTCGTCTCGCATGCGGCGCGAGACGACGTCTCCTCACGCGCGCCCGTGCTGGTCACGCTGAAGATGAAGAAGCGCGTGTGGAGCCGAAGGCTGGACGCGCTTCAGCGCGGCCGGCCGTGAGGCCAATGCACGGGAGGGGAGCGAGCGACCTCCCGTGCAGCAACCTGCGGACCAAGCGTGCCTTCGCGCGGCTGCTGCCGGCGTTCCTCGCCGTATGTGAGCGCTTCGGCATGCGCCTGGTGCACTACTCGGTACAGGGCGATCACATCCATCTGATCGTCGAGGCCGAGGACCGGCGCGCGCTCGCGCGCGGGATGCAGAGCCTGTGCGTTCGGATCGCGCGCGCGCTGAACCAGATGATGCAGAGCACCGGTGGTGTGTTCGAGGATCGCTATCACCACCGCGTGCTCGCGACGCCGCGCCAGGTCCGCGCCGCGCTCGCGTACGTCTTGGGCAACGGCCGCCGTCACGGCCACGCGCCGTGCGAGCGCGGTTGGTTCGATCCGTTCTCGTCTGCGCTCGCGTTCGACGGCTGGCGCGGCGGCCTCGACGAGCGTCAGCGCGCGATCGCCCGTGTGCATCCGCCGCCGGTCATGCGGCCGCGAACGTGGCTGCTCACGATCGGATGGAAGCGCGCCGGCGGTCTCCTCGATCCCGAGCACCGTCCCGGTCCGCTGCCGGCCTGAGAGGCGCCGGGCTCCGCTGGGCCGCTGTTCGATCGTCGAGATTGCTCCGTCGTCGCGGGCCCCGAAGCATCGAGCGGCGAGCGCCCCTACCGGTCGTCGCGCGCGGCACCCACAATGCCGGCGTGATCAGCGTACGACTCTCCTCGGTCTTCGGCGTGCTCACGCTCGCGTTCGCGACGTCCTGCGGCGGCGGGAGCGCTGGCCTGGAGCGGCCGACGCTGCCCGCGCGGCCGCAGGCGGCGGCCTCGAGCGCGTTCTGGGATCGGTGGGGCGACGGGCTCGCGGAGCTCTCGTCGTATCGCGGTACGGTGATGCGCTACGGCGAGCCGCGCGCGGCCGAGCTGGTGCTGATCTACGTGACGGAGCCGCTCGATCGCGCGACGTTGATCAAGGACGACGACGCGCCGCCCGAGGGTCGCGTGCAGGTGCTCAAGCTGAACTCGGCCCTGCGCTTCCAGACCGGCATCTATCCCTACACCGTGATGACCAGCGTGTTCGCGCCGGTCGACGCGTACTACGCCCACCGGTTCACGCCCGCGAAGATCACGATGAGCGCGCAGGAGTGGTGCGGACACGTCTTCTTCGGCGTGTGGCCGGGCCAGGACCGGTTCGCGAGCCGCGGGATGTCGTACTTCGCGAGCGAAGGTGAGCGCGACGAGAGCGTCGAGGTCGCGGCGGGCGCGCTCTACGAGGACGCGCTGCCGATCCAGCTGCGCGAGCTCGACGGTGCGTTCGCCGACGGCGGCGACTGGGAGGGCACGCTGGTGCCGTCGATCTGGCGCGCGCGCCAGGCGCACGTCCCGCTGCGCCCGGTGCCCGCGACGATCACCCGCACCCGCGAGGGGAACGTGCATCGTTTCACGTTGCGCGCGGGCGAGCTCGAGCGCGTGTACGACGTCGAGGCCGAGGGAGATCGCCGCCTGCTCGGCTGGCGCGACGCCGACGGCGAAGAGATGCACATCGTCGCGACCGAGCGCCTGCCGTACTGGCAGCTCAACCGCCCCGGCGACGAGCCCGCGCGCGAGCGCATCGGCCTGCCTCCCGAGGTCGCGCCGGGCCTGCTGCCGGAGGGATGATCGTGAGCGGGCGCATCCTCGTCGTCGGCGACGTGCACGGCTGTCTCGACGAGCTCGACGAGCTGCTGCGCGTCGCGGAGCACCGGCCGGGGCGTGATCGGCTGGTGCTGGTCGGCGACCTCGTCGATCGGGGACCGGATCCGGTCGGCGTGGTGCGCCGCGCGCGCGGCCTCGGCGCCGAGGCGGTGCTCGGCAACCATGAGGAGCGGCACCTGCGCTATCGGCGTCACGAGCTGCGCCGCGCGCGCGAGCCGGGGTACGCGAACCCGATGCGCGCGTTCGAAGAAGGACGTCTCGCGCAGCACCAAGCGCTCTCGAGCGACGACTGGCGCTGGCTCGAGGCGCTGCCCGCGTGGCTGCGCCTGCCCGGCGGATGGCTGGTGGTGCACGCTGGCTTCGAGCCGCGGCGGGCGCTCGCCGATCAGAAGACGCCGGTGATTGTGCGCATCCGCGACGTCGACGATCGCGGCAAGTTCGTCGCCGGCGAAGATCCGCGCGAGCGCGTGCCCGGCAGCGTCCCGTGGGCGACGCGCTGGCGCGGCCCCGAGAGCGTCGTCTATGGGCATCACGTCCACGGCTTCCAGGCTCCGCGCATCGATCGCCCGGCGCCCGACGTCGAGTGCTGGGGCATCGACACCGGCTGCGTCTTCGGCGGCCGCCTCACCGCGCTGGTGCTCCCCGAGCGCGAGGTGATCCAGGTCCCCGCGCGGAGGGAGTACGTGTCGTACGACCGCGCCGAGCTCGACTAGCGCGATGAGATCGGGCGCGCCCGCGATGTGTTATGCCCCGCTGACTCGCCCGTAACGAATCGTCCGCCCCCAACGAACTCATGAAGGCAACCGCGAGCGACGAGGAGCTGATGGCGGCGTACGTCGACGGAGACCCGCATGCGTTCGAGGTGCTCTTCGGGCGCTTCGCGCCGCGCGTGCATGCGTTCTTCGCGCGCACGTTTCGCAGCCGGGCGGTGGCGGATGATCTGGTGCAGACGACGTTCCTGAAGATCCACGCGGCGCGCGACAGCTACGAGCGGGAGCGGCCGGTGCGGCCGTGGCTCTTCGGGATCGCGGCGCGGGTTCGCATCGACGAGCTGCGGCGACGCTATCGCAAGAGCGAGACGAGCGACGACGAGCTCGAGTCGATGGCCCTGCCGGTCGAGGGCGGGCACGACGCGTGGCCGGAGGCGAACGAGGCGGCAGAGCGCGTGCGGCGCGCGGTCGACGCGCTGCCCGAGGGACAGCGGGTCGTCGTGCTGCTGCATCGCTTCGAAGGGATGACGTTCGGCGAGATCGCCTCGGCGCTCTCGTCGGCCGACGGCGGCAAGGCGGTCTCGGAGGTGGCGGTGCGGGTGCGTGCGTTCCGGGCGTACGAGGTGCTCCGCGCGGCGCTCGCCGATCTCGACGACGGAGCAGGCTCGTGAGCGCGCATCTCGAGCGGGACGACGTCGCCGGGATCGCGATGCTCGAGGCCTCCGATCCCGAGCGGGTGCGGGCCGACGCGCACGCGCGCGGGTGCGCGGAGTGCCGCGCGGCGCTCGAGCG
>JALYRN010000754.1 GCA_030855295.1 Myxococcota bacterium
GCCGCCGCCTCCCCCTCCGCCGCCGCCGCCCCCTCCGCCGCCGCCGGCTGCAGCGGGCGGTGAAGGCGCGCCCGGGGGCGACATCCCGATCGAGTTCCAGCTGCACGGCTACTACCGCGCACGCATTCTCGTGATCGACAGCCTGCCGATCCCGAACCCCGATCCCTCGATCGGTGTGTTCCGCGACGACGCGACCGACGCGGCGTTCGGGTTCATGCGCCTGCGCCTCGACCCGGCGATCGTGTTCGGCGCGAACCCGGCCTCACCGGTCGCTGCGCTGCGCGCGCAGATCGACGTGCTCGACAACGTCGTCTTCGGCGACAACGCGCGCCTCAACGGCACGCCGCTCTTCGCCAACGATCCCAGCGCGACGAGCCTGGTGTCGGGCGCGAACTGGGGCTCCGACAGCTCGCCGATCTTCGTACGGCGGCTGTGGCTCGAGTTCATGACGCCGATCGGTCAGATCCGCATCGGTCGTCAGCCCTCGCAGGGCGGCATGGGCCTGCTCTTCAACGACGGCAACGACTTCCGCAACGACTTCGGCGACGCGCTGACGGGCACGACCTTCGATCGCGTGCTCTTCGCGACGCGGCCGCTGACGATCATCAACACGCTGACGCGGGGTGACTCTCGCCCGACGCCGCTGATCTTCGCGATCGCGTACGACTGGCTGGTCGAGGATCAGCTGACCTACCGGCGCTCGGCCTCGCCGACGCCGGCCGGTGAGCGCGACTTCGCCGAGGACGCGCGCCGCGGGCGCAGCCCGATCCCGTTCGCGTTCCTCGGTGATCGCGCGGGCGAGGACGACGTGTGGGAGACCACGATGGTCCTCGCGTGGAACGACCCCGACTTCAACATGACGGTCAACGCGCGCGACGAGCTCAGCGTCGGCCTGGTGCTCGTCAACCGAGGGCAGGCGCACACGAGCTCGGACGTGTACATCGGCGACCTCTTCTACCGCCTGCGCTGGTCGGCGTTCGGGCGGCGCGCCCCGCAGATCTACAGCGAAGGCGAGATCTACACGATCCAGGGGCGGACCAACGCGGTCGCGCTCACGGGCGACTTCTGCAACGAGCCGGCTGGCTGCCCCGGTCCCGATGGGACGCTGACGCCGGTCGGTCGCACCACGACGATGGGCGGCGCGAACATCTGGGGCGGCTCGGCGCGGCTCGGCATCGACGATCCGTACTGGGGCTTCTACCTCGAGTCCGGGTTCTCGACCGGGCAGGCGGGCAACATCTTCGCGCTCCGCACGCTGACGCAGCGCGCGAACAACCCGAACTACCAGGTCGGCCTGCTGCTCTATCCGGTGGCGCTCAACGTGCGCACCGCGAACGAGTATCCGGCGTCGGCGCTCTGGTCCAACGGGGGCGTGTGGAACTCGATCTACTTCCTGGCGCAGGGCCGGCTTCGCCCGCTCGGTCAGAACGGCGGCGTCGAGCTGATCGGCCAGTTCCTGCTCGGCTTCGCCGATCAGCTGAACGCGCCGCTGCGCAGCACGCGGCCGATCGATGCGTCGCAGGCGTGCGGCATCGGGTCGGAGTGTCTCCTCGGCTGGGAGGCGGACATCGCGCTGAAGCTGAGCTGGGGACCGCACGACGAGATGCGGTGGAGCAACGAGTTCGGCATCATGGGCGTCGGCGACGCGCTCGGCGCGGGCGGACCGCTCAGCACCGGCAACCGTTTCACCGACGGGATCATCTGGACGCTCCAGACCCGCATCGCCTTCGTCTTCTGAGGAGCCGCCGATGAATCGCTTCGTGCTCACGTGCGCCGCGGCGCTGCTCGCGCTCGGATACTTCGGATGCGACTACCAGCCGATCTGTCCCACCGGCTACACGTTCAGCTCCGAACGGGGCGTGTGCATCGGTGACGCGGGCGGACCCACGCCGCCGAGCGACGCGGGCGGCGGTGGCGAAGACGCGGGTGGTGGTGACGACGCCGGCGGCATGGATGCCGGCGGAGACACCGACGCCGGCAGCGACACCGACGACGCGGGCGCCGGCGACGCGGGCGGCACCGACGCTGGCGCCTGAGCGAGACGCGCTCGCTCGAGGCGCTGGTCCAGAATCGGCGGGCTCAGCGCAAATGCGCTGCGCTCTCAGAACGCGACGCGATCGGTCTCGAGCGACGGCAGCGTCGGATCGAGCTCGATCATCGGCAGGCCCTGCTGCGCCCGGTACGCCGCCCAGTGCATCAGGACGCGGCGCACGTATCGGTGCGTCTGCGTGAACGGGATGCGCTCGAGGAACGCGTCGAGCGGCATCTCGCCCGAGTGCTCGTTGAGCCAGCGGCGGACGTTGTGCGGGCCGCCGTTGTAAGAGGCGACCGCGAGCGGGACGCAGCCGTCGAAGCGACGGATGAGCGAGCCCAGGTACCACGCCGCGAACTCGATGTTCGTGCGCGGGTCGAGGAGATCGTCGGTGCCGAAGGTGGCCTCGCGGCCCATCGAGCGCGCGATCAGGCGGCCCGTGCGCGGCATGATCTGCAGAAGGCCGACCGCGCCGGCGTACGACACGATGCGCGGGTTGTAGACGCTCTCGACGCGCATCACCGCGAGCAAGAGGTTCGGGTCGAGACCTCGCTCGGTCGCGACCTCGGTGACGATGTCCTCGTACGCACGCGGACGGCTCGCCGCGCGTCCGCGACCGCCGAAGCGAACTGCGAGGCCGTGATCGCCGAGCGACGCGGCGATGTCCGCCAGGGCCAGCCGATCGTCGTTCGCGAGCGTCCGGCGCGCGCGCCAGATCGCGACCGACTCGGTGGGGCGACGGGGAGGCGCGGCGCCGCGGAAGACCGACTCGACGCCCGCACGCAGCGGCGAATTCCCGCGCGCCTCGTGCCACGCGAGGCAGGTCTCGTGCAGCTCGTCGGTCGCGCCGTCGTCGTCCCCCAGCCGGACCAGTGCGAGCGCTCGTCCCAGCCACGGGAAGGCCTCCGCGTACGTCTGCGACATCGTCGCGAGGCGGCGCTCGATCTCGTCGCGCGGGATGGCCGTCCAGCGCGGCGAGGGCGCGGCGGTCGCGTCTTCGGAATCCTCGGCGTCGTCCGCGCTCTCGAGCTCGGGCGACGTGATCGCGATCGGCAGCAGCGGGGTCTCGTGCGCGGCGAGGCTCGGATCGAGAGGGCTCGGCAGCGCCGCGCGCTCGCGCTCGCCGCCCTTGCTCTCGTCGGCCGTGC
Source organism: Myxococcota bacterium (assembly GCA_030855295.1). Taxonomy (GTDB): domain Bacteria; phylum Myxococcota_A; class Polyangia; order Polyangiales; family Sandaracinaceae; genus Sandaracinus. The sequence goes on from JALYRN010000754.1 coordinate 3,181, forward strand.
TCGTCGCCGGATCCACCTGCGGCGTGGCGCCGCGCGCGACGTTGGGCCGATCGAGGCCGAGGCGCTGGCGCGACCAGAGCGCGTACCAGCGGGTCTCGGAGCGATCCTGCTCGACGACCTGCGTGAGCTCGGCGCGTGCCTCTTCGCGGCGGCCGAGGCGCTCGAGCGCGCGCGCGCGGTGGTAGCGCGAGGAGACTCCGATCGTCCCGCGCGCGCTCGTGCACTGCTCGAGGACGCGGGCGACGCGCTCGTCGTCGCCGGTGCCGCTCGCGACGATGCCGGCCTCGAGCCGGAGCCCGCAGGGGAGCGATCGCGTGATGACCTCGTCGAGCGCGGCGTCCAGCTCTTCGCGGAGCCCCGCGCGCGCCGCGGTGCGCAGGTATGCGAACAGACGAGCGCTCGGCGTGCGGCGCAGCGTGCGCGTGCTGCCGGCGAGGCGGAGCAGCTCGCTGCGCGCTTCTGCCAGCGCGCGGGCCGCGGCGGCGGCCGCGGGATCTTCGGCGGGGATCGCCGAGGCGTCGGCATCACGCTCGCCGCGCGCCTGACGGATCAGCGCCGCTTCGTCCTCGAAGCGGCCCTCGACGCGCGCGATGCGCGCCGCGAGCAGCGTCACCTGCGTGCGCTCGCGAAAGGGGAGTCGAGCCTCGAGCAGCTGATCGATCTCCGCGCGCGCGAGGTCGGGCGGGCCGAGGCGGACGATGCGATCGGCGCGCTCGACGAGCTGCGCCGGCGTGAGGGTCGGCACCTGACGGCCTGCGGCCGCGAGC
>JALYRN010000755.1 GCA_030855295.1 Myxococcota bacterium
GCGTCGGGCAGGGCGGCGTCGGTGCCGCCGTCGCTGCTCGCAGCATCGTCGGAGGTCGAGCCGGCGTCGGTCGGAGCGAGCGCCGCGTCGACGCGGTCCGCATCGGACGCAGCGCCGGCGTCGCGCGCGCCCATCTCGACCGTGCCTCCACAGCCGAGCAGCAGCGACGCGGTGATCCAGAGGAGCGGGACGGAAGACGAGCGCATCATCGCGCTCGCGCTCTACGCAAGGTCCCTGCCGACCTGAATTGCCAAGGAAAACGCGGGTAAGCAGCGGGAACGGAGCGCTCGGTGCTCCGCGCCCGGAGCCTCGAGGCGCCGGCATCGCGCGCCGCGGCGCGCCGTCGACGTCACGCGTCGGCGAACACGCTGAGCTTCAGCCAGCTCGAGAAGGCGCGCTTCAGGTGCGCGGGCCCGCTCAGGCGCACGGCGCGCGCGCGGATGGCCTGCGCGAGCGCGCGCTTGCCCGTCCACACCTCGGTGAACGCGCGCAGGTCGCTCTCGACCGTCAGGTCGACGTCGAACCCCGCGCTCCGGAGACAGAGATCCGCCTCCGGTCGGGTCAGGTGGAGCCAGTAGCGGCTCTCGCCCGCCTCGGCTCCCGAGAACCGGAACATCACGACCGTCCGCTCGCGTGGCAGTCGGTCGAGGTGGAGGCGCCGCTGCAGATCCCACATCAAGAGCTTGGGATCGAGCTGGTCGTCGCGCAGCTCGCCTCCTCCGTGCCGCTTGCCCCACACGCCGATGGTCTCGATCACCGGCCGCAGATTCTCTCCGCGCTCGGTGAGGTGGTACTCGGGACCGCCGTCGCCCTCGCGCCGTCCGATGATCCCGCAGTCCTGGAGGGTCTGCAGCCGCTGCGAGAGCAGCGTCCGCGACATGAGCGGGACCCCGCGCGCGATCTCGCCGAAGCGCGTGCTCCCCATCAAGAGCTCGCGGACGACGAGCAGTGTCCAGCGCTCGGCGAGCACCTCGAGAGCCTGCGCGACCGGACAGAACTGGGCGTAGCTCTTCATCGAGCCGGAGCATGCACTGCGCGCGAGGGCGGTGCATTTTCCGTACTGGCCCTTCGCGCTGCGATCGCCATTCTCCCCTTCGACGTTCGATGGAGAGGGGGGCCTCGATGACGCGAGAAGAATGGATGGGCTCGGCGCGGGAGCTGGGCGCGAGGTTCGGCGAGCGCGCCGCCGCACACGACAGCGACGACCGCTTCGTCGCAGAGAACTACGCCGACCTGCGGAAGGCGCGGATGTTCTCGCTGGGCGTTCCGGCCTCGCTCGGCGGAGGCGGCGCATTGCTCGCCGATCTGTGCGAGGTGATCCGCGAGCTCGCCCATCACTGCCCGTCGACCGCGCTCGCGTTCTCGATGCACCAGCACCTCGTCGCGGCGAACGTGTTCAAGCACCTCCGCGGAGACACGCCGCCGCTCCTGCGGAAGATCGCCGAGCGCGAGCTCGTGCTCGTGAGCACGGGCGCGACCGACTGGATCGACTCGAACGGCTCGGCCACGCGCGTCGACGGGGGCTATCGAGTCCGCGGCCGGAAGGTGTTCGCGAGCGGCGCGCCGGGCGCCGATCTCCTGATCACCTCGATCGCATCGGCGGACGAGCCCGAGGGGCCGAGCGTGCTGCACTTCCCGCTCGCGCTCGCGGCGGAGGGCGTTCGCATGCTCGACGACTGGCACACGCGCGGCATGCGCGGAACGGGCTCGCACACGGTGCTGATCGAAGACGCGTTCGTGCCCGACGCCGCGATCGCGCTGAAGCGCCCGGCGGGCCAGTGGCACGCGATCTGGAACGTGGTGCTGGGCGTGGCGCCGCCGATCTACATGGCGCCGTACCTCGGGCTCGCCGAGCGCGCGGCCGCGGTCGCGCTCGAGCAGGTGCGAGCCCGGAAGCGAACGTCGGGCACGGCGTCGCTCGTCGGCGAGATGCACACCGCGCTCACCCAGGCGCAGCTCGCGTGGGAGGACATGGTGCGCCTCTCGGGCGACTACAGCTTCACGCCGAGCCTCGCGCACTCGAGCGCGCAGCTCACGCGCAAGTCGCTGCTCGCGAGCGCGGCGAAGCGCACGGTCGAGCTCGCGTGCGAGCTCTCGGGTGGCGCGTCGTTCTACCGGAGCTCCGAGCTCGAGCGCGCGTTCCGCGACATCGGCGCTGCGCACTATCACCCGCTGCCCGAGCGGCGGCAGCGCGAGCTCAGCGGGCTGTGCCTGCTCGGAGAAGACCCTTCGGCGGCGTGACGCGCGCAGTCGCTTCGGCGCCGGGCGATGAGACCCTGGTACGCTCGCGCCGGTCGATGATCCACCACGTCTATCTGTCACCCGGGATGTTCGGCTTCACGCGGCTGGCGTCGTACGACTACTTCGGGCACGTCGAGCGCGCGCTGCACGCACGGTTCGAGCGCGCCGGCCAGCAGATGGAGACGCACGTCTCGGACGTGCTGCCGACCGCGTCGGTGCGCCGCCGAGCGGCGAAGCTCGCCGAGCTCGTGGCGCGCACCGCGTCGGCCGATGGCGCGATTCACTTGCTCGGGCACTCGACGGGCGGGCTCGACGTGCGCCTGGCGGCCTCGCCCGCGGCGCAGCTCCCGGTCTCCGAGGACGCGATGCGCTGGCTGCCGCAGCTCCGCAGCGTGACGACGATGAACACGCCGCACTACGGCACGCCGCTGGCGAGCTTCTTCGCGACGTCCAAGGGACAGCAGGTGCTCTACGCGATGTCGGCGTTCACGGTGATCGGCCTGTCGATCGGCGCGCGCCCCCTCGCCGTCGCGAGCGTGCTGATCGGCATCCTCGGGCGCGGCGATCTCACGCTGGGCTTCACCGTGCCGGTGCTCGACAAGACGATCGAGTCGCTGGTCGCGGTGATCGACGACGTGCGCAGCCCCGACGTGCGCGCCTACCTGCGCGCGATCAAGAAGGACCAGGGCGCGATGCTGCAGCTGAGCCCCGAGGCGATGGATCTGATGGTCGCAGGCTTCGAGGATCGACCGGGCGTCGCGTACCAATCGACCGCATCGATGTCGCCGGGCGCATCGCCGCGGAAGTGGGCGAGCACGATCGCGCAGCCCTGGCAGGCGGTCTCGCTCTCGCTCTTCACCGCGCTGCACGCGATCACGTCGAGCTTCGACGAGCGCTATCCGTGCGGCGCGAGCCCCGCCGGCGGCGAGGGATGCGTCCCGCCGAGCGCGAAGGCGCTCGTGTCCAGCGTGGCCAACGAGGCATTGCTGCTCCGCGCGTTCGGGACCTCACCCGATCTGCACTGCAACGACGGATGCGTGCCCGTGCGCTCGCAGCTCTGGGGCGACGTGCTCTGGGCGGGGCACGCCGATCACCTCGACGTGCTCGGTCACTACCGCGACGACACGCCCGAGGTGCGCGCCGACATCCGTCATCACGACTGGCTCACGAGCGGCTCGAATTTCGACGACGCGCAGTTCGACGCGCTGATGGACGCGATCGCGAGCGGCATGCTCCGCGCGAGCGCTTGAGCCTCCGATGCGCGAGTCGGCCTACACGCTCTACGTCGCGACCGAGGACGGCGAGTCGGTGGGCGCAGGGCTCTCCGCGCTGCTCGCGGAAGAGACCTACGCGCCGGAGGGCGGGCGCTCGCAGGTCGGGTGGTGGCGCGGCGGTGCGCCGGGCTGGACGGTGCTCGAGACGTTCCCGCCCGAGCTGATGCTCGATCGTCCCACGGGGTCGCGGGAGCCGCGCCTCGCAGCGCTCGCGCGGCGGCTCGAATGCGACGTGGTGTATCTCGCGATCCACGAGGGCAAGGAGGTGCTCCTGGTGGAGGCGGATCGGCGCGGGCGCTGGGGCGCCACCGGCTCCGCCGAGCTCTCGATCCGCGGAGCGAACGCGCGCGACCGTGACGATCCACGCGCGTGCCGGGACGGCGGCGTGCTGCGCTTCGTCGTGGTCGACGCGAGCGCGCCGCTGCAGGCGG
>JALYRN010000756.1 GCA_030855295.1 Myxococcota bacterium
GTGCAGCAGCTGCGAGGCGCAGTCGCGCGTGCCGAGCGCGAGCTGCTCGGCGCGGCTCTTCGATGCGCCGCGCGGCGTCGGCACGCGCCGCGGCCCGTCGCTGAAGCGCGAGTAGTCGAACCTGGGATGCGCGCGCCCGTCCTCGAGATCCGCGTCGTCCGCGCCGTCCTCGTGCACGTGCGCCGGCGACCGGGACTGATCGGCCGGGTCGGGATCCGCGCGCACGCGATCGACCGAGCCGAGCGTGCTCGCCGACGCCAGCGCGGCGGCGATCGCGAGCACGGAGGCGAGGCGCGATCGAGAGAGCATCGGCTCGAACTGATCAGAGCGCGCCGCTCCGGTCAAAGAAACGACGTGCCGGCGCGCGTTTGACGCGGCGCGGACGGCAGGACCAGGATGGCCGTCCCATGCCGGCCCCCTCGTCGCTCGTCCCCTACTCGAGCTCTCCGCGCAGCCGCGCCTCCGCGCAGGTCGAGGCGCTCGTGTCGCGCTTCGGGGATCGCATGGTGAAGATCGCCGAGGAGCTGCTGGGCGACGAGATCGATGCACGCCTGCACCGGATCGTCACCCGCCCCAACGAGGCCGGCGTCGATCCCTTCGGCTTCGATCCGTCGACGGCGCGCTACGCCCTCGCGCTCTCCGCGTTCCTGCACCGCTACTACTTCCGCACCGAGGTCCACGGGGTCGATCGCATCCCCGCGGGGCGCGTCCTCGTGATCGCGAACCACTCGGGTCAGATCCCGATGGACGGCCTGATCGTCGGCACCTCGCTGATGCTCGACGCCGAGCCGCCGCGCTTCCCGCGCTCGATGGTCGAGCGCTGGTCGGCCGAGCTGCCGTTCGTGTCCGTCCTCTTCCCGCGCTGCGGTCAGGTCGTCGGCTCGCCCGACAACGCGCGCCGCCTGCTCGATCAGGACGAGGCGCTGATCGTCTTCCCCGAGGGCTCGCGCGGCATCTCGAAGACGTTCGACCAGCGCTACCAGCTCGTCGACTTCGGCCTCGGCTTCATGCGCCTGGCGCTCGAGACGAACACGCCGATCCTCCCGGTCGCGGTGATCGGCGGCGAGGAGCAGCTGCCGTCGATCGCGAACGTGCGCCCGCTCGCGCGCCTCTTCGGGATGCCGGCGTTCCCGATCATCCCGCACGTGCTGATGGGCCTGCCGGTCCCCCTGCCGACGCGGTACCGGCTGTGGTTCGGCGAGCCGCTGAAGTTCTCGGGAGATCCCGACGACGACGACTCCGTGATCGAGCAGAAGGTCGCCGTCGTGAAGCAGACGATCCAGTCGATGCTCCACCACGGTCTGAAGGAACGGAAGTCGATCTTCTGGTGATCGCTTGACCAATTGCGCTTCGCGGGCTCTTCTTTCGCCGCGATGACGCGATCCGTCTCTTCTTTCCTCGCTTTTCTCCTCCTCGTGGCCTGCGGCGGCGGCTCCCAGGAGACCACGCCCGACGAGTCGGCCGACTTCGATCCCAGCTCGGGAGGCATGGCGCAGCGCATCGTCGACATGCCGGTGGGCCTCGACGGGACGCAGTGGCGATGGGTGGAGGCGCACTGTACCGAGGGCCCGCTCGACCTCGCGTCGCGCGGCTTCGCGTCCACCGTGCGCGTGCACCAGGACGGCGAGTCGCTCCTGCTGGTGCACGATCAGACCTTCGCGAACGAAGAGTGCGCGCAGACGATCGTGCAGCGCGTCTCGCCGCCCGATCAGCCGGGCGAGCTCGAGATGGAAGAGGTCGCGCGCGTCGCGGTGCCGTCGAGCGATGCCTGCTTCGGTCGCCCCGAGCAGCCGCGCCCCGGCGAGGTGCGCCGCACCGGCGATCTCCTCGAGGTGCTGGTGCAGCGCTCGAACTGGTGCGGCGGCTTCGAGGTGCGGATGGTCTACGCGTCGGCGGTGCCGCAGCTCCTCGAGGACGAGGCGATCGTCCGCCGCTACGTCGCGCACTACGGGCGCGGCGATGCCGACCGGCTCGCGGAGCTCTTCGCGCAGTCCGGATCGCTGCTCGAGCCCTTCACCCAGACCGCGACCGGCGATCCCTACCGCCACGACGGGCGCGAGGCGGTGCGCGCGTGGTTCCGGCAGGCGTTCGAAGGCACGCCGTGGCGCGGCATGCGGATCCTCTCGATCGAGCCGGGCGAGCAGCCGCACACGATGGTCGCGGAGTGGGAGTACATGGACCCGCGCCTCGCCCAGCCGCTGCGGGGGCGCAACCGCTTCACGGTCGCGGCGGGTGAGATCTTCGAGGCGCAGATCGAGCTGATCGGCGAGCCCGTCCCCGCGCCCGGCGCGGGCGAGAGCGGCACCTCCGAGGAGACGGCGCCGCCGTCGTGAGCGACGTGGACTCGCCGCCCGATCCGAAGCGCCCGAGCGCTCGCGCGTCGCGGGTGCCGGCGCCGAGCCGCCCGATCGCGGAGCCGCTCGATCAGCTCGCGACCGGTGCGTCTCCGGAGCGGTCGGCGCCCGAGATCGAGCTGCCGCCGATGGAGGAGGGCGAGGGCGCCGTCCTGATCACCGGGATCTGCGGGCGCCTCGGCCGCCTCTTCGCGCGCAAGATGCACCGCGACGGCGCCGTGATCGGGATCGATCGGCGCCCCTTCCACGGCAAGCCGAAGGACATCGTCCACCACCAGTTCGATCTGCGCCGCAAGAAGACGCGCGACGTGTTCCGCGCAGGCGGCATCCGCGCCGTCGTGCACCTCGGCGTGATGCACGACCCGCGCGCGAGCCGGAAGGAGCACTACTCCTGGAACGTCGTCGCGTTCCAGAAGCTGCTCGAGTACATGACGCAGTACGGCGTGCCGAAGCTCGTGCTGCTCTCGAGCGCGAACGTCTACGGACCGAGCGCCGAGAACCCGCAGTTCCTCACCGAGGAAGCGCCGCTGCTGGGCGCGCAGCACTTCAGCGAGATCCGCGACCTGGTCGAGGTCGACATGCTCGCGCAGAGCTTCTTCTGGAAGCATCCGGAGATCGAGACCGTCATCCTGCGGCCCTGCCACATCCTGGGCACGGTGCGGAACGCGCCCAGCAACTACCTGCGGCTCGAGCGGCCGTGGTCGATGCTCGGCTTCGATCCGATGGTGCAGGTGATCCACGAGCGTGACATCGCGCACGTGCTCTCGCTCGCGCTCGCGCCCGGCGTGCGCGGCATCTTCAACGTGAAGGGCCCCGGCGAGGTCCCGCTCTCGCGCATCTTCCGGCTGCTCGGCAAGCAGCCGATGCGCATCCCCGCGACCTTCGCGAAGCCGCTGCTCGGGCGCATGTGGGACGCGCGTCTCACGTCGTTCCCGGTGCCCGAGCTCGATCACATCCGCTACGTCTGCATGGTCGACGACACGCGCGCGCGCGACATCCTCGGCTACCGCCCGCAGTTCTCCCTCGAGGACACCGTGCGCGCGGTCGAGGCCTGAGCTCGCTCCTCTCCTCCTCTTTTCCTGCTTTCCTCAGCGATCGGAATCCCATGCGCTCGTGCTCGTACGTGCTCGTCCTCGCGCTCCTGCTCTCGGCCTGCAGCGAGGGGAACGCCCCACGAGGACGCACCGACGCTGGCCTCGACGCCGCCGAGACGCCCGCCGACGGCGGTCGCACCGGCGAGTGCATCACGAACGCCGACTGCGACGACGGCGACTCCTGCACGACGAACCTCTGCGACGCCGTGAACGGCGAGTGCGGCTATCGGGCGATCGCCGATTGCTGCGCGGCAGCCGCCGACTGCGACGACGCCAACACGTGCACCACCGACTCGTGCGACGGGGATGCCTGCGCGCACGCGCCGGTCGCCGGCTGCTGCCGCGCCGACGCCGACTGCGACGACGGCGACGCATGCACCACCGATAGCTGCGACGTCGCGACGAATTCGTGCGGCACGACCCCCGTGCCCGACTGCTGCGCGGACGGCGCGACGCGCGCTTGCTACGAGGGCCCGGCCGGCACCGTCGACG
>JALYRN010000757.1 GCA_030855295.1 Myxococcota bacterium
ATCGTCGTCAACCTGCAGGGCGACGAGCCGCTGGTGCCGATCGCCCTGCCCGCCCGGCTCGCGGCGGCGCTCGCGGCCGATGATCGCGCCGGCATCGCGACCTGCGCGACCCCGATCCGCGACGTGCGCGACGTGCTCGCGCCGCAGGTCGTCAAGGTCGTGCTCGATCGCCGCGGCCACGCGCTCTACTTCAGCCGCGCGCCGATCCCGTTCGCGCGTGATGCCTTCGCGAGCGGCGCGCCGGACGTGCTGCCCGAGGGCGTGCCCTACCTCCGGCACCTCGGCCTCTACGCGTATCGCGCCGGCACGCTCCGGGAGCTCGCGGCCGCGCCGCAGGTCGCCTCCGAGCGCGCCGAGTCGCTCGAGCAGCTGCGCGCGCTCGAGCTCGGCATCGGCATCTCGGTGACGATCCTCGACGAAGCCCCGCCGCCCGGCGTCGACACCGCCGAGGATCTCGAGCGCGTGCGCGAGGTGCTGGGACGATGAGCGCGCGCGGACGAGTCGGCGTGTGGACGATCGGCCTCGCCCGCAACCCGCACCTGCGCGCGCTGCTCGGCGCGGACGAGCTCGTCCTGCGACCGGGACCGCGCGACCGCGTCGACTGCGTCGTCGGCTGGGGCCGGAAGGCGAACACCGAAGCGCCGCGCCGGTTCGCGCGCGAGCGGAGCCTGCCGTTCCTGACGCTCGAGGACGGCTTCGTGCGCTCGCTCTCCCTCGGCGTGAGCGGCGATCCGCCGCTCTCGATCGTCGTCGACGACGTCGGGATCTACTACGACGCGACGGGCCCCTCGGCGATCGAGCAGCGGCTCGCGTCGATCGATCGGCTCGCGGACGACGTGCTCGCGCGGGCGCGGCGCGCGATCGACGCGCTGCGCCGCGAGCAGCTCTCGAAGTACAACGACGCGCCGGTGCGGCGGCTGCCGCCGAGCGATCGGCCGCGCGTGCTGGTCGTCGATCAGACCGCGGGGGACCTCTCGATCGCGCTCGGCGCCGCCGGGGAGCGCCCCTTCGATCGCATGCTCGAGGCGGCCCTCGACGAGAACCCGGGCGCCGAGATCGTCGTCAAGACGCACCCCGACGTCGTGCGCGGGAAGCGCCGCGCGAGCTTCACGTCGATCCCGCGCGATCCGCGGATCACCCTGTTCGCCGAGGCGGCCAACCCGATCGCGCTCCTCGAGGACGTCGAGCGCGTCTACGTCGTCACCTCGCTGATGGGCCTCGAGGCGCTGCTCTCGGACAAGCGCGTCACCTGCTTCGGCGTGCCGTTCTACGCGGGCTGGGGGCTCACCGACGATCGCGGCGTGGTGCCCGCGCGAAGGGGCGCGCCGCGATCGATCGAGCACGTCTTCGCCGAGGCGTACCTGTCGTACGCGCGCTACGTCGATCCCGAGACCGGCGAGCGCTGCGAGCTCGAGCGCGTGATCGAGCACCTCGCGCTGCAGCGCCGCACGGCCGAGGGTGGCGGACAGCACTTCGTGTGCGTCGGCTTCTCGGCGTGGAAGCGCGCGTTCGTTCCGTCGTTCCTCGGCGGCCCGCTCGCGCGCGTCGATCTCGTCGGCGACGCGCGCGCCGCCGAGCGCAAGCTGGAGGACGGCTCGCGGCTGGTGGTGTGGGGCACGCGCGAGGGCGACGACGTCCGCGCGCTCGCCGAGCGATCCGGGGCGCCGCTGTGCCGCATGGAGGACGGCTTCCTGCGCTCGGTCGGGCTCGGCTCCGATCTGAACGCGCCGGCGTCGCTGGTGCTCGACGCCAGCGGGATCTACTACGATCCGCGCACGCCGAGCGCGCTCGAGACGATCCTCGAGGCGCGCGCGTTCTCGGACGCGGAGCTCGAGCGCGCGCGCGCGCTGCGCGAGCGGATCGTCGCGGTCGGGATCAGCAAGTACAACCTCGGCGAGCGGCGCGCGATCGCGACCGCGCGGGGCGATCGCGAGGTCGTGCTGGTGGTCGGGCAGGTCGAGGACGACGCGTCGATCCGGCTCGGCTGCGTCGACGTGCGCACCAACGAGGAGCTCCTGCGCGAGGCCCGGCGCGCGAGGCCCGACGCGTACGTGATCTGGAAGCCGCACCCCGACGTGGTGCGCGGCAACCGCGAGGGGGCGGTCGAGCCGGAGCGCGCGCGGGCGTGGGCGGACGAGATCGTCGCGGACGTCGCGCTCGCCGACTGCCTGGCGGTCGCGCACGAGGTCCACACCATGACCTCGCTGGTCGGCTTCGAGGCGCTGCTGCGCGGGCTGCGTGTGGTCGTCTACGGCCAGCCCTTCTACGCGGGCTGGGGCCTCACCGCGGACCGACATCCGCACCCGCGCCGCACCGCGCGCCTGACGCTCGACGAGCTCGTCGCGGGGACGCTGCTGCGGTACCCGCGCTACGTCAGCGCGACGACGCAGCGCTTCTCGACGCCGGAGCGGATCGTCGACGAGCTGATCGAGGGCCGCCGCCGCGCGCGCGACGCCACGAGCGCGAGCTGGACCGCGCGCGAGCTCGCGAAGGTGAAGAACCTCGCGCGCACGCTGTTCGGCGCACGCTCCGCGGGAGCCGTGACGAAGGCGAAGGCGAGCCCGACGAAGGCGAGACGGGCGAAGACGAGTGGCTCGAGCACGATCGGCGAGCTCGGGTGCACCAGCGCGCTCCTGCTCCAGGGCCCCGCCGGTCCGTTCATGCATCGCCTCGGTCGCGAGCTGCGCGACGCGGGCGTGCGCACCACGAAGATCAACTTCCACGCGGGCGACGTCCTCTTCTATCCGGGCCCCGACGCGCTCGCGTTCCGGGGCGAGCTGGGTCAGCTGGGCGCGTTCGTGCGCCGCGTGATCGAGGAGCGCGAGATCGATGCGATCTTCCTCTTCGGCGACTGCCGCGCGCACCACCGCATCGCGATCGAGGTCGCGCGCGCGCTCGGCGTCACGGTGTGGGCGTTCGAAGAGGGCTACCTCCGGCCCGACTGGATCACGCTCGAGCGCGGCGGCGTCAACGGGCACTCCAGCCTGCCGCGCGACCCCGAGGTGTACCGGCGCGCCGCGCTCCCGAAGCCGCCCGACGCGCGGAAGGTCGGCGACAGCTTCGGGACGATGAGCTGGTACTCGACGCTCAACGCGCTGACGTTCACGCACCTGAACCACGGCTTCCCGCACTACCGCCACCACCGGAACCTGAACGCCTGGTTCCACACCTTCTCGTGGGTGCGCGGCGCCGCGCGGAAGGAGCTCTTCCGAAGGCAGGAAGCGCCGATCCTCCCGCGGCTGACAGGCGAGCTCTCGGGCCGCTTCTTCCTCGCCGTGCTGCAGGTCCACTGCGACTTCCAGCTCGTGCACTCGAAGTACCGCGACGTCGTCGAGTTCATCCACGAGGTCGTCGCCACCTTCGCCGAGCACGCGGATCCCCGCGACACGCTGGTCATCAAGCACCACCCGATGGATCGCCCGTTCCGCGAGTACGGGCCGCTGATGCGCGAGCTCGCGCGCGCGCACGGGCTCGGGGACCGGCTGATCTACGTGCACGATCTCCATCTGCCGACGCTGCTCGAGCACGCGCGCGGCACGATCACGATCAACAGCACCACCGCGCTGCAGTCGTTCCACCACGGCACGCCGGTGAAGGCGATGGGCGACGCGATCTACGATCTGCCGGGGCTGACATTCCAGGGCGAGCTCGCGGCGTTCCTGCGCGAGCCCGGCACGTTCGATCGCGAGCTCTACGAGTCGTTCCGTCGCTGGCTGCTCTGGCACAACCAGGCGAACGGCAGCTTCTACGTGCGCCCGCCCGGCACGACCAAGGGAACAGGCATTCGGTGGCCCGCCGCGCCCGACGCGCCCCCCCGCCGCGTGACGGCCGCGCCGCGCTCCCCCACCCCGCAGCGCGGCTCCAAGCTCGCGAAGCTGCGCAACTCGCCGGAGCGCTTCTTCGCCGAGTCGAAGAGCGCCGCGGTGCGCGCGCTCGGCC
>JALYRN010000758.1 GCA_030855295.1 Myxococcota bacterium
CGTCCACGGCGCTGGCGTCGCTCGCGCCGGCGTCGGGGCGCGGCCCCGCGTCGGCCCCGATCGACGCGTCGGTGCCGCCCGTGTCGCCGCCGCATCCGATCGTGAGCGACAGCGCCGCGACGCATGCGATTCGAGCGAACGATCGACGATCGGTCATGAGGAGCCTCCGTGCGAGCGTCCATGGTAACGGGGGCGATTGCAGTCGGGTCGGGTTTCGCGCACATTGCGGCCCCCCGCATCACTGTCTACGGACCTCGGCGATCACCGCCGTCGGTGCCGATGTACGGATGTCGTGGTGAGTTCCAGGGAGGCCACGACAGCGGTATGGACATCTTTACGAATCTCAGCGAAGAGGCGAGCTACTCGATGCCGAAGCTCCAGGGGATCATCACCGCCTGGGTGATGAGCAGCCCCTTCGAGAGCAACGGCGGCAAGGTCTCGTCCGCCAACGGACACGTCGCGGAGGAGGACTACACCAAGCAGTCCATCTATTCGCTCCTCTACTCCGTCTACCGGAACGTCGGCACGGTGAAGAGCGACCTCGGGATCCCCTACGAGTTCACGTTCAACACGTGGGGCTACGCCTGGCCGAAGCGCTGGGGCAAGGCGCCGATCCGCGACGACGACCCGCAGCGCTTCGGGAAGAACGCGTACACCGGGCTCTACCACTTCGAGCCGATCAAGAAGCTCGCCGCCGAGCGCAACGGCCGCGTGCACATCGTCGAGATGGGCTGCGGCACCGGCGCGGGCGCGGACCTCACGTGCGAGCACACGCTGCCGAAGTGCACGTACGAGGCGATCGACATGCAGTTCGCGGGCGTCTCGACGTGCCGCAAGAAGTTCGTCGGCAAGCACAGCCATCGTCTGGTGGCGACGCGCGCCGACGCGACGAAGCTGCCGATCGACGACGGCGTCGCCGACATCGTCGCGGTCTGCGAGACGCACGTGACCGACCAGGGCGAGGTGATGACCGAGGAGGACCGGAAGTTCTTCCGCTCGGCCAACCGCGTGCTCAAGCCCGGCGGCTTCCTGACGTGGGGCAACGCGATCCCCGAGATCGCGTGGAAGCCCTCGTTCGACTTCATGGAGTCGATCGGGATGAAGGTCGTCGACGTCCAGGACGTGACCGAGGAGGCCGTCCTCGCGCGCGATCAGGACGAGGCGCGCATCGAGGCGTACATCGAGCAGGCCCTCGCGAAGTTCCCGGCGTTCAACGTGCCGGTGTGGGGCCCGAAGAAGAAGCTCGAGGCCGCGCTCGCGATGAAGAACCTGTGCCGTCACCCCGGCACCCGGCTCTACGAGGACATGAAGACGCGCGGCGACACGTACAAGGTCGTCCTCGTCCAGAAGAAGGCCTGAGCCCGCGGCAGCAGCCCGACCTCGTCGGGGTCCGCACGAACAGCGCACGACGGCTCTCGCCGCCGGGCGCTGTTTCGTCTCGGGAAGCGACGAGCGCGCGGCGTCAGCCGTGGAAGACGGCCTCGATGTTGTGTCCGTCGGGATCGAGCACGAACGCGCCGTAGTACTGCTTCCATCACCCACGCCTGCGACGCGCACCAGGCCGTCGACCAGCTTCGACTGGCTGCTAAGCTGGTCCATGAGCGCGAGCACGAAGAAGGTGACCATCAACGTTCCCGAGGATGCGCTCGAGCGCGCCATGCAGATCACCGGCAAGGGAATCACGGACACGCTGGTCGAAGGGCTGCGGGAGATCGAGCGTCGTCGGGATCGGTCGGCGTTGCGGAAGCTGCGTGGGAGAGTGCAGTTCGATCTCGATCTCGAGCGGACGCGTCGGTGATCCTCGTCGACACGTCGGCATGGATCGCGTTCTTCCGGGGCGCCGAGCCACTGGCGTCGCGTGTCGACGCCGCGATCGATCTCGACGATGCGGCGATCTGCGGGCCCGTGATGTGCGAGCTGCGTCGCGGGTTCATGACCGCCGCCGAACGGAAGAAGGTCCTGCCGCTCCTCGGGGCGTGTCATGCGCTCCCGCCGCCGGCCGGGCTCTGGGAAGACGCGGGCGATCTCGGGTTCTCGCTCCGCCGCAAAGGCGTGAGAGTGAAGACCTTGGACCTCCTGATCGCCGTCTGCGCTCTGCACGCGAGCGTGCCTATCCTGACCGCCGACAGCGACTTCGAGATCATGCAACGCGCCGGCATCCCACTGGCCCTGGTCTGATCCGGCGTCACGGATCACCGGATCGACGGGGGGCGTCTCCACAGCGGCGCGCGGCGCTGTCCGCACCCGCAAGGCCTCACCGACGAATTGGATCGAGTCGTCGCCAGCAGCGCTCCGACGCTCACCCGCCGTCTTCGACGCCGGCGTCGCCGCGGGGCACGTGGCGATCGTAGCGATCGACGGGATCGAGCCAGCAGCCGCCGAGCGCGATCGCGATCAGCATCACGACGAGGATGTTCCTGGCTCGCATGGCCCGCCTCACAGCACCAGCTCCAGCGCGCCGATGTAGGTGACGTCGTCGAGGCCGCCCTGCGGCGTCTGCTCTTGTCCGATCACCGCTCGGAAGCGCACGCCGCGCGATGCTGCCGTAGAAGCGCAGGCCGAGGGCGATGCCGGCGATGTCGGGATACGCGGAGCGCCCGGGGCGGCGCGCGTCGTAGTGCTCGAGCTCGAACTCGATCCCGAGCGCCTGATCGCGGTACGACACGCCGACCACGTCGGGGCCCACGGTGCCGCGCCGCATCGATGCTCGCGGTGCTCGATCGGGACCGCGGTGCGCTCGCCCAACCAGACGCCGACGCGCAGCCACAGCCCGAGGTACTCGAAGATCGACACGCGCAGATCGCCGTGGAAGCCGCCCCACACCTGGCCTTGCGGCCCGACCGTCGGGTGGCTCCAGTTGCCGTTCGCCGCGAACCATCCGATCTGCGCGCCGATGCCCCACACGACGACCGGCGATCCCCAGTGCGAGCGAGCACCCGACGTCGCGCATCGAACCTCCCATCCCTGGAGGCTACAGGGTGGCGCCGCAGCTCGCCTCGTCCGACTCGCAGACACACGCGCACGGCATCTGGCAGTCCCTCACCAGTCGATCCTCCTCGGCTTCCGCTTCGGGACCGGGGTCGGTGCCGTAGCAGGAGAGCCGCTGCCGGTAGATGCAGCCGCGCGCCTGGCACTGCCGCAACGCGTCGGGCGGCGTCCCCGGCGGCTCCGCGCAGCAGGTCAGGCGCGGGTCGTTCGCGTCGAGACCCTCGCTCGGCGGCAGGTCTCGCCGGATGCGCCACACGGTGCCGTCCTCGCGCGTGAAGGATGTCGGCGCTGCTCCCGCGCACCCGGTCCACGGCAGAGTGATCGCGGCGAGCGCGACGACGATCAGCCCCCGCCGACCTGCCGCGCTGGACGAGAGGAATGCCAAGACGGCAGAGCTTGCGGCACGCATGGCGGAGCTAGCCTATCTCGTGCGTAGGTCTCGAACCGCGAAGCTCCGCTGCCCGGTGGACTCGGGGAGCCGAACGGGAGGTCGCCGACCGTCTTGTTCGGACGACGCCCCGACGTGGGGCGCTCATCGAGGAGGGGCGACGCCGAGCGCACGCGGGAGCTCGGCGCGCGTGGAGAGCCCGAGCTTCCGCATCGCGTGGCAGACGTGCGTGGACACAGTCGACGGCGTGATGCCGAGCTCGAGCGCGACGAGCTTCTGCGAGTAGCCCATCGCGACGTAGACCGCGCACACGAGCTCCGACGGTGTGAGCCCTCGGGGCGCACCGCGCTTCCTCGCTCCGCCTCGCCGCGCGACGAGACAGCGCTGCCCGTCGTGCTCGAACTGATCCACGAGCGTCAGCTCGCCGCGGAGGATCGCCGCCCAAGTGCGCTCGACGAGCGCGCAGGTCTCCGTGCGCTGCTCGGGCTCGGACGAGCGCGCGAGCGCGAGCGCCGCCGCGCGGAGCGCCTCGTTCGCCGCCCCGTCGCGCGCTCCTCTGGTC
>JALYRN010000759.1 GCA_030855295.1 Myxococcota bacterium
TCTTGGTGCAGCGCCACTCGACGTGCTCGCGCACCTCGTCGGCGGAGGGCCCCGGCTCGCCCCGGAGCAGCGCGACCGCCTCCTCGGTCGTGAGATCGACCGCGTGCTCGACCTCGTGCAGCGCGCCGCGCGCGGCGAGCCGCCGTCCCGCCTCGAGCACGCCGCGCCGCATGATGCCCACCGCGAACCCGTCGGCGTAGATGCCTCGCTCGTCCCGCAGCCGGTTGACGACGCGCGCCTCTCCGACCAGCTCGTCGAAGCGCGCGCGATGCTCGGCGGGCACCCGCTCGCGCATCGCGGCGATGCGGTCCGCCGACTCGTCCTTGCCGACGCCGGTGGTCTTCCGGACCGCGGCGCGCACCGTCGCGACCAGCATCTCGGGCATCTCACCCGCGCACTTCGCGCTGACGTCGTAGCTGACCGCGCGGTGCCGGACGCCCTCGAAGAACGCGCGCGCGGCCGCGCCCACGGCGTCCTGGCGCGCCGAGAGCGCGACGATGGTCGCCGCCGCATCGGATCCGTCGAGCGCTGCGCGCGCGTCGTCGCTCTCGCGCAGCGCGCCCACGAGCTCGTCGAGCTCGGCGGCCAGGATGCCGTTGGAGATCGGCGTGGTGCCGCGGAGCATCGCGAGGATCTTCCCGGGCGGCTCTCCGGTCCACTGCGAGACGTGCGCGATCAGATCGCCGACCGGCAGGATCGCGGGGAGCGAGTAGCGATGGTGCAGCACCACCATGTCGGCGGCGTGCTGGTCGATCTCGATCAGGTGCGCGGCGAGCGCGGCGTCGTCGAGCAACGCGGGATCGCTCGCGAGCAGCGCGCGATGTCGCGCGAGGGCAGCGGGCTTGTCGACCTCGTCCCAGAGGCGGAGATCCTCGCGCCAGAGCTTCGTCTCGAACGCGCGCGCGCAGGTCGCGATGCGCGCGCGCGTCGCCGGGTGCAGGCGCGTCAGCAGCCAGAGGATCGGCGCCGGCGGCGGGCCCTTGGCGCCCTTCGGCGCACCGAACGCCGCGGGCTGCTGGTACCAGAAGCCGTTGACCAGCTCGGCGTCGAAGTGGCTCAGCAGCAGCCCGTAGCGCTCGGTCCCCTTGGCGAAGCCCTTCGAGAACGCGCGAAGGAACCCGGCCGCGCCGAACCGCGCGAGCGGCCGCGGGAAGTGCGCGCCCTCGAGCTCCCATGGACCCGGCCCCGGCGCGTCCCAGCGCAGCTCACTGCTGTTCCTCATCTCAGCCCCCTTCGTCACGTTCGCGCCCATCCTACGCGACACAGCGCCAGCGGAATGCGCCATTCGCGGCGGAACGGGAGATTTCGCGAAGAATGCTGGCGGCCGACCGCCCGGCCGATCAGCGCCGCCCGAAGAACAGCCAGTCGGTCTGCTCCTCGTCGGCGACGTCGTTCCACACCGTGATCGGCTCGACGCGCACCTCGTCGAACGCGAGGCGCATCGCGTCGGCGAACGCCGACGTCTCGGCGTACGACCAGATCGCGAGCACCCCTCCGGGCGCGAGGTGCTCCGCTGCGAGGCGCAGCCCTCGCTCCGTGTAGAACTGCGCGCTGGTGCTGCCGAGGCGCTCGTCGGGCGAGTGGTCGACGTCGATCAGCACGAGATCGTGCTGTCGCGCCGGCGCGCCGAGCAGCAGCGCATACACGTCCGCCTCCGTGACCGAGAGGCGCGCGTCGGACGACAGCTCGGCGGCGAGCGGCAGCAGCCCCTGCTCGAGCCACGCGATCACCTGCGGCAGGTACTCGATCACCTCGACCCGCGCGACGCGCTGCGACGAGAGCGCCTGGTGCGCCGTGTAGCCGAGCCCGAGCCCGCCGACGAGCACGCTCAGCGCCTCTCCACCGCGCATCTCGACCGCGATGCGCGCGAGCGCGCGCTCGGAGTCGGTGCAGTAGCTGCTCATCAGGAACTCGTGATCGAGCGTGACCTCGGTGACGATCGTCCCCGGGCGGCCGAGCAGCTCGCGACGGCGCAGGCAGAGCACGCCGAGCGGCGTCGGCTCGTACGCGAGGATCTCGAACTTGCTCACGCCCGCTCGTGCTCCCGCATCGGCCCGAACATCGGCTCGCCCGCTCCGGGGCCTTCCGTCCGCGCGCCGACCGCGCTCCCGTGCGGCCCCTCCGGGGGCGAGCACTCCCGCATCGGCCCGAACATCGGCTCGCCCGCTCCGGGGCCTTCCGTCCGCGCGCCGAGCGCGCTCCCGTGCGGCCCCTCCGGGGGCGAGCACTCCCGCATCACTCGAACGCGAGCACGACGACGGTGATGTTGTCGTCTCCGCCGCGCTCGTTCGCGTCTTCGATCAGGCGCTCGGCGAGCCGCTGCACGTCCGGCCTCCCGGCGTCGGCGGATGCTCGGACCGCCGCGAGGATGTCGGCGTCGCGGAGCATGCCCGAGAGGCCGTCGCTGCAGAGCAGGTAGACGTCGCCCTCGCGGGGCTTGTCCACGAGCACGTCGACCTCGACCTGCGCGTGCATCCCGATCGCGCGCGTGATCACGTTCGACGGCACGTTCTCGAGCTCCTCCTCCGGCGCGTCGGGCATCTGTGCGCGGTAGTCGTTGATGAGCGAGTGGTCGCGCGTGAGGAGCTCGAGACGATCGCCGCGCGCGCGGTAGCAGCGGCTGTCGCCGACGTGCGCGATGTGGAGCTCGGTACCGTCGCGCCCGACCAGCGCGGCGACGATCGTCGTGCCCATCCCGCTCTGCTCGCCGACCGCCCGCTCCAGCACCGCGCGGTTCGCCGCCTTGATCGACGCGACGAGGAGGTCGCGGTCGGGGTCGTCGTCCATGTGGTAGCCCGCGGGCGGCGTGTCGTTGCGCTCGCGGGCGCCGCGCACGAAGTCCACCATCGCGTCGACGGCGAGCTTGCTCGCGACCTCGCCCGCGTTGTGCCCACCCATTCCGTCGGCGACCACGTACAGGTGGTGCTCTGGGACGATCGCGAGCGCGTCCTCGTTGTGCGCTCGCTCTCGTCCGACGTCGGTGAGCGCCCCCGCGCGTACTCGCATCGTGCCTCCTCGGAGCGTCCAGCACGAACGCCGCGCGTACAGTAGTCCTTGATGTGGATCCTGTGTAGGGCGTTCGACGCGGGCGCGCAGGAGCCGACCGGCGGCGCCTGCGCTCGTCCGGTAATGCTTGACGGTCGCGCCGATGGGTCGTACCGGAGGGGCACATGAAGCTCGGACGAAACGATGTGTGTCGCTGCGGCTCGGGGCAGAAGTACAAGAAGTGCTGTCTGCCCGCCGACGAGGCCGCGCGCGGCGCGGAGCTCGCGGCCGATCTGGCGGCGAAGGCGGAGGCGAGCAGCGCCGCCGCCGAGGAGAGCGAGGGCGGCGATGGCGACGCGAAGGACGCGTCGACCGCCACGGCGAAGCCCGCGGTCGCCCGCACGCAGCGCCTCGCGAGCCGTCGCGCCACGATCCCGGTCGCGCACCGTCTGCCGCGGCGTGGCGCGGTTTGAGCCCGCCCGACGTCCGGAGAGAGATGATGAGCGACGAGGAGCTCAGCAGTGAGGAGCTCGCGGAGCTGGAGGCCGCGCTGCGGGCCGGGCTCGCGGAGCTCCAGCGCGAGCTGACGGGCGCCACCGAGAACGCGAAGCCGGTCGACCTCGACCTGTCGATCGGGCGGCTGAGCCGCGTCGACGCGCTGCAGCAGCAGAACATGGCGCTCGCGCGCCGGCGGCGCATGGAGACGCAGCTCCAACAGATGCGCGCCGCGCTCAAGCGGATCGGCGCCGACACCTACGGCGAGTGTCTCGGCTGCGGCGAGCCGATCGGCATCGCGCGGCTCCGCGCGCGTCCCGAGGCGCCCTTCTGCCGCCAGTGCCAGTCGCCCGACGCGCGCGGCTGACCCAGCAGGAGTGCTCGCCCCGGAGGGCGCGTACGGGAGCGCGCGCTTCGCGGCCTGCAGGAGTGCTCGCCCCGTAGGGCGCGTACGGGAG
>JALYRN010000760.1 GCA_030855295.1 Myxococcota bacterium
GGCGGGACGATCGCCGGCAGCTCGGCGCGCTCGGACTGCCGAGCGGCCTCCTGGGCGATCTTCGAGAGTCGATCGAGCCGGCCGCGCGCGCGATCCTCGTCGGGTCGGGCGATCGAGCGCTCCGCGATCGCGAGGTGGATCGCGGTGGCCCCCGCCTCGGTCGCGGCGCGCACGATCTCCTCGAGCTTCGATCCCTTCGGGAGCGCCTGCACGAGGACGACGCGCGCGCCGTGTCCGGTGCGCGGATGGAGGCGCTCGATCGCGCAGGTGACGAGCCCGGGCTCGACCTGCTCGAGGACCGCATCCGCGTCGAGGCCGCGACCGTCGAAGAGCACGACGCGATCGCCGGCCCGCAGGCGCAGGACGCGGACGTGGCGGGCAGCGTCGAGGTCGAGCTCGAGCCGCGCTCCCGCGGCCGGGATCGACGGCGCGTAGAGGCGTCGAGGCTCGCTCATCGACGAGCGGCGCGCTTCGCGGTTTTCTTCTTGGCGGGCGGCGCCTTCTTCTTGGCGGGCGGCGCCTTCTTCTTGGCGGGCGCGGCCGGTGCTTCGAAGGTGAGCGCGATCCAGTCGCGCTCGACGCGCTTGCCGACGAAGCGCAGCGCGCCGTACGCGCTTCGGATCTCGTCTTCCTCGGGAACGAGCAGGCCCGAGAGCACCAGCGTGCCGCCGGGCGCGACCTTCGCGATCAGCGTCTTCGACATCGGCAGCAGCACGCGGCTCTCGATGTTCGCGACCACGAGGTCCCACCGTCCGCGCAGCTTCGCCACCGGCGTCGTGCTCGCGCGCACGCGATTCGCGACCGCGTTCGCCTCGGCGTTCTCGTTCGTCGCGGTGATCGCGAGCTCGTCGTTGTCGACCGCGGTCGCGTCGCGCGCGCCCAGCAAGAGCGCCCCGATCGCCAAGATCCCGCTGCCGCACCCGGCATCGAGCACGCGCTCGCCGCCGCGCACCCGCGCCTCGATCTCCATCAGCACGAGCCGCGTGGTCTCGTGCGTGCCGGTCCCGAACGCCGAGCCGGGATCGAGCGTCAGCACGACGTCGCCCTCGCGCGGCTCGACCGCCTCCCACGACGGCCGGATCATCAGCCGCTCGCCGATCCGCGTCGGCTTGAAGAACTCCTTCCAGCGGTGTCGCCACTCGTCGCCGACGATGTGCTCGATCCGCGCCGACCAGCGCAGCGCCTGCGCTGCGATGCGCGCGCGATCCTCGTCGTCGAAGTGCGCGACCAGCAGCGCGCCGCCGGCCGCGGGCTTGTCGAGCGTGCTCGCGTCGCGCTCCTCCACGCCGGTGGCGCCGAGCTCCCACAGCATCGCGGACGCCTCGTCGGCGTCCTGCGCCGGCACCTCGACGTGCACCGTCGGGTACCGCGGCTCCGCTGCGTCCTGCCGTTCGACCGCCACGCTCGCTCCGCGTCAGTCGTTGATCGTGATGACCAGCGTGCCCTGGCCGGGACCGCCGCCGCCGCCCTGGCTCCCCAGCACCACGCCGAGGATGATCGCGCCCGCGACCACCGCCGCGCCGCCGCCGATCGCGATCCAGAACCACGCCTCGCTCGTGACGTCACCGCCCGGCGCCGGCACTGCGATGCGCAGGGGCGCCGCGACGTCGCCGCGCGACGCGACCGGCAGCCCGTTCGCGTCGACCGCCTCGAAGTAGTACTCGACCAGCGGCGGGCTCACGTCGTCGGCGGGGATCGTCGCGACGTAGTCCGCGCCCTCGCGCTGGGTGTCGACGCGCCGGAAGACCGCGCTCGTGCCCTGGCGATACGCGAGCACGAGCGACGCCACGCGCCCGCTCGGATCGTCGAGCTGCGCCGAGAGACCGACCTCCTGTCCGCGGTCGGCCTGCGGCGGCGAGCGGTGCTGGATCGTCACCGGCGCGGGCGGCGGCTGACCGGGCCGGCCGTCGGCCTCCCACTGCTGCCGGACGCCCTGGAAGAACTCGCGGAAGCGCGGGCTGAGATCGGCGTCGGCCTGGTGCTCGGGCTCGATCGCGAGCATCGAGCGCCACGCGCCCGCTGCCTCCTCCTCGCGATCGAGCGCGAGGTAGGTCAGCGCGAGATAGCGATAGATCTGCGACTGCTGATCGCGCGTGTTGCCGCTGCGCACGAGCGCCGCCGACAGCGTCTGCAGCGCTTCCTCGAAGCGCAGCTCGTCGTACTCCGACACGCCGCGCTCGATCAGCGGGTTGCCGCCGCCTCCGCCACGCTGCGCGAGCGCCGGTGGAGCGAGGAGGAGCGAACAAGCGAGGACGAAGGCCAGCCCGAGCCCGAGGCGGAGCATGGGCGGGACCCTACCAGATTTCGGCGCGCGTCGAGCCTCGCGCCATCGCTGCGCGGCCGCGGCCGCCGGCGGCGTTCCGTGATAGATTCGCCGCCATGGGCCTCAATCGGCTCTTCGTCTCGCAGGCGAAGCTCGATCAGTGGCTCTCCGACAGCCTCGTCGAGGTGGACGGAGAGACCATGACCACCCAGCCCGACGGCAATCGCTTCGAGCTGAGGACCGCCGTGCTCTTCACCGAGGAGCTGACGGGCGAGGGCGATCCTCACTCCCTCGTGGGGCGCGTGAAGGACCTCGATCAGATCACCGAGCTCGGCGGTGAGTACGCGTCGGGCTCGGTCATCCTCGGCGACAACGCGTACACCGTGGTCGAGGGCTTCGTCGGCGATCCGATCCTCGAGGAGGAGGCCGCCGCCCCGAGCGACTCGCCGGCCGAAACGCTCAGCGGCGACACGCTCGCTGCCGCGATGCGCAGCGCGACCGGAGAGCCGGGGCGGGACGGCGAGCTCGATCTGCTCGCGCGCTTCTTCCTGCAGTCGCGCTCGACGTGAGCGCGCGCGACGAGAGAAAAAAGCGATGACGGTGACGATCCTGTTCGCGCTCACCGCGACGCTCTACTTCCTCGCCGGCGCGCTCTATCTCGCGTTCCTCGTCCGAGACGGCGCGAAGCTCGCGCAGGCCGGCACCGGGCTGCTCGGCGTCGCGGTCGTCGCGCACATGGCCTTCCTGATCATCGACTTCCTCGCCGCCGGCAACGTGCCGATCGCGGACATCCACCAGGCGCTCGCGGTCGCGTCGCTCCTCGTGGTGCTCGGATACCTCTTCACCGTGCGCGGCAAGCCGCGGCTGCTCGTGCTCGGCGCGTTCATCACGCCCGTGACGCTGCTGCTCTTCCTCGGCGCCGGGTTCCGCCGGGGCGTCGCGGTCGTCGGCGAGGGCATGCGCTCTGCGATCCTGCCGATCCACGTCGCGTCGAACGTGCTCGGTCTGGTCGCCTTCGCGCTCGCGTTCGCGACGGCGCTCGCCTACGTCATCCAGGATCGCCAGCTGCGTCGCAAGAACCTCGGCGGCCTCTTCCAGCGCTTGCCGCCGCTCGACGTGCTCGATGCCCTCTCGTTCCGTTTGGTCGTGATCGGGTTCCTCTTCTTCACGGGGGGCGTGCTCACCGGGACGTTCTGGGCGGTGCGCATCGATCCGAGCTCGCCGGCGATCGGCGCGACCCAGACGATCGGCGTGCTCGCGTGGCTGCTCTTCGCGGGCGTGCTGCTCCTGCGCGTCGCGGTCGGCTGGCGCGGGCGCCGCGCGGCGATCGGGACGATGCTCGGGTTCCTGTGCGCGTGCGCGGTGCTCGTCGGGTACGTCCTGCGGGGCACCGGAGGGACCTGAGGCGATGGCCGAGATCTTCGTCATCGGCGTCTCGCATCGCAGCTCGCCGGTCGCGCTCCGCGAGCAGCTGGCGATCGCGCCCGGCACGCTCTCGGCGTCGGTGAAGGCGCTCGCGGAGCGCGCCGAGCTCGCCGAGGCGCTGATGATCTCGACGTGCAATCGCGTCGAGATCTACGGCGTCGCAGCCGACTCGGGCGGCGCGCGGCGCGCGCGGGAGATCCTCGCGGCGCGGCTGCCGGCGGGCGCGCTCGAGCCGCACCTCTACGAGCG
>JALYRN010000761.1 GCA_030855295.1 Myxococcota bacterium
CGTCGCCGGAAGAGATTTCAGGACCAGGAACATGGAACGGCTTCGGCATCGTCGGGATCCCATTCTCCGCCCATCGCTACAGAGATATCGAGAGGAAGCTGTCTCATCCGACGTTGGCACAGAGGGGATCTTCGGCAGGAACAGATCCTCGATTTCGGCGTCGGCGAAGCCCGTTAACAAGTCGGTGGCGAGAACCACGCGCGGCTTCGCGTTCGCATACCACGCCTCCTTGCCCTCTCGAAGGTGTCCTGCCATCGCGCGCCCCGCGGAGTCCCCGTCGAGAGCGACGTACGGAAGATCGTCGTCGCGACCCAGCACGATCGCGGCTACCTGCTTCACGCCTTTCACGCCGCCCGAAGGCAGGAACACGAGTTCGCGAGACGGTGTGATCTTCGACTCGCGGATCAGCGCGAGTTTCATCACCCCGAGGAGCACCTGATCGGACGCGCCCTCGACGATCACCGGCTGGCATCCGAGGAGCAGCCCCTCCGATGCCGTGAGACCGATCGAGGCGTGCACGGCATAGACCGATCGCGCCTGCGAATCCTTGTTGCCCGCGCGTAGATCTGGCGACGAGACAGTGTACCCGTCGCCGTCCACGTAGACGGAGCGCACGCGGTCGAGGTGATTAGCATCCACCAGGAACGGCGAGTGCGTGGTGAAGAGCAACTGGTTCGTCCCGGCGAGGTTCTCGAAGAACCGCGCGAGGTCCCGCTGTGCGACCGGATGCAGTGAGAGGCCCGGCTCGTCGAGCAGCAGGATCGCTCCCTTGTGCGCCTCCCTGCTCTCGACGAGGAACACGAGATAGAAGCTCAGAAACCACTGAAGCCCGGTGCTGCGGCCTTCAAGCTCGACTTCTTCAGGGCGCCGATCGTCCGACACCCAGATGCGGAAGTGGCGGCCATCGGCCTGGAAGCGGAACCTGTAGTCGCCCTGCTTCCACCACTCGCGGAACGCCAAGGTCAGTTTCGCAGACGCCGACTGAAGCAGGACTTCGCGCTCCTTCTTCTTCGCCGCCGTCGCGTCGATCTGCGCCTGCTCGGCGTTCGGAGCTTCCTCGCCGAGCGCGAGGATCTCGTCCGGCTTCAGGCCGACGAACTCGAAGAGCACCTTCAGCGTCCGCGCCTTCGCCGCTTCCTTTCCCTGAATGTCTTTACGCTTCAGGTTCTGGATCACCTGCGGCAGGTAGATCTCGGAGTCCAGGTTGCCGTAGTTGGAGTAGTAGACGAAGGCGGGAAGGTGTCGCAGCAGCGCCTCCTTCAACGCCTCGACCTCGCTGGGACGGGCCGTCGTAATGCTCGTCTCCATCTCGGCGAGCACCGCGTCGAGCGCGGCGGCGCTCGCGCGCACCGCGCCGCTCTGCTGGGTCTCCGCCGCAGCGGTGAGCGCCGTCTTCAGCGCGCGAACGTCGTCGATCCCGAGATAGGTCTCGGGAGCCACTGCTCCATCGACGAGACCGACGAGCTTGTCGCGAACCCCCTGCTCGCCCTTCTTGAGGCTCGACAGGTCCGCGAGCGTCTTGCGGTGCTCGGCGACGCGCTCACGGAACGTGGCTCGCGTGATCGAACGTGCGGTCCGATCCTCCGGGAAGGTCACGACCCGCTCGCCACCGAAGTCGCGCGTGACGCTCACAAGCCGAATGCTGTCGGGATCGACGCCGTGGCTCGCCGCCATCTTCGAGACGAGCGTCTCCGGCACCCTGAACCATGCCTCGACGAACACGGGCTTCGGCTCGGCAGTGCGCATCTCGTTGTACGCCTTGCGCGGCAAGTCGGAGAGGAGGTTGATCTCGCCCTCCTTCGCCGGGTTCAGCTTCCACAGTGGGAGCAGCAGGTTGGTCTTGCCCGCTTCGTTCGCCCCGATCAGCGCGGTGATTCGGTCGGCGTCGATCCAGCCGCTGTCCTTCACGGAGCGGAAGTTGGTCACCCGGAACCGGAGTAGTTGCAGCGAGGACACGCCGTGACGCTACACGAAGATCCGGACGAGATGTACGAGGCGTGCGCTTCGTACACGGTGGCCGTCTCGGGCACTCCACGTCGACCGCCTGTTCGCCGCCGAGCGCACGTTCGGTAGGCTTGGGTCCGCATGACAAACGCGAGCACCGGCGCGCCCGGCGACCTCGGCGCCGTCTACACCCGCGGCGCCTCGTTCCGCGCTCGCGCAGAAGCTCGGCAGCGCGAGTACCGTGCGCGCGTCCTGCGAGCGGGGTGGTCGTGGCTCGGGCACATCCTCGACGAGGAGAGCGCCGCCGCGGGCAAGAACTTCCTCACGTCCGCGATCCACGATGCCGCACGCGAGCGGGCCCGCCGCAAGGGCGTCGCGCCGCAGACGTTCGACAACATGCTCGCGAGCCAGGCGATGTGCTTCAACCTGTTCGCGCCGCTCGCCGCCGATCTCGACCTCGCGGGCGCGGTGCTCGGGCCGCTGCTCGACCTGGCGACGGTCCGCGCGATCGCGATCGAGCACACTCCCGCGCGAGACATCTTCGGCGACCAGAGCGGACGCGGAGGGGTCGACTGCGACGTGCTGATCGACGCGACCGCGCGCGACGGCGCGGCGGTGCTCGTGACGATCGAGACGAAGTTCGTCGAGCCTGATTTCAGCGTGTGCGGTTTTCGCAACGGCAAGCGGCTCGTGGAGGGGCGGCCGTTCTGCCCCGACGACACCCCCGTCCGCACGGATCGTGCGGCGTGCCTCTACGCATCGCTGAAGGGCTATGCGTACTGGAAGCGCACGGACGAATTCGGGACGCTCGCGCCGGACGCGCTGCCGGAGCGCGGCTGTGCCTTCGCCGGTTCCGAGTGGCAGCTGTGGGTGAACCACACGCTCGCTCACGCCGAGGCGGCGCGACGCGACGCGGCGCGCGCGACGTTCGCAGTGTGCGCCGCCGCGAGCAACGACGCGCTGCTCGGCGATGGGATTCTCGATCGATTCCGCGCGCGACTCGCGAGTCCGCAGAGCTTCCGCTTCGTGTCCCTCGACGTCCTGATCGATCGCATCACCGAGGTGTCCGCGACGCGTGGCGACGACCGACGCGAGTGGGCTCGCGGGCTCGCGGCGCGGTACGGGCGCATCTGACGTCGCGGCCGGGCGCGTGAAGCCTCGTCCGTCGTGCATCCGGCCCGATCCGCTGTGTCGTTGTCTGTGTCAGACGCAGGCGCATCCGGTGGACACAGCGGACACCCTGGACGAACCGACGGAACGAAAAACCCCGCTGAAAAGCGGGGTTCGGGAGTGCCCAGAGACAGAATCGAACTGCCGACACGGGGATTTTCAATCCCCTGCTCTACCAACTGAGCTATCTGGGCGAAGGCGGGCGAAGCTAGCGTACGGGGTTCCGCTGTCAAGGGTGGGGACCGGCGGGAATTTGCGGGGACGCGGTCGGGCCACGCTAGAATCGGTGGCGAAGGCGGGACCCCCGTTGACTCAGGATCCTCACGACCGGCCGAACGCGGCGCTCTACCGGCTCCTCGCCGAGGCCGTCCACGGCGGGCAGGCGAAGGTCGACGCGATGATCGCGCTGATGCAGCGCACCGTGTTCGTGGTGCCGTGGCCCGCGGGCGCCGACGGGTACCGCACCCTCGTCAACTCGCAGGGCGTCGCCGCGCTGCCGCTCTTCACCGACCGCGACGAGCTCGAGACCGCCTCCCGCCGCTACGGCTGGCTCGCCCCCGACGGCTCCGCGCCCGCGACCGAGATGGGCGCGCGGCAGGCGTTCCACTACGCGCTCACGCAGTCGCTCGCGTTCGTCGTCGTCGACATCGCCGCCGATCACTGCGTCGAGATCGCGCGCGAGGAATTCGAGCCGCTGCTCTCGCCCGCCGCGCGGCGCGACTCCTCCGGCCCGTTCGCGGGCGCCGGACGCATCAGCTCGACGCTCATGCGCAGCGTGCGCTCCGGGCGACCGACCCCGGCGCCCGGCACCGT
>JALYRN010000101.1 GCA_030855295.1 Myxococcota bacterium
CACCGAGAGCTCCGACGGCGACGCGGTCGCCAGGGCGATCCAGCTCGCCGGCGCGAGACCGTCCTCGGGCTCGCTCGGAGGCGCCGCGACCGGCTCGCCGGACCGCGCTTCGTCGGGTGGCGGTGCGGTCACCGGAGGCGACGTCGTCGTCGCCACCGGCGCGGCGCGGGGCTCGCCGCCGCAGCCGAGCAGGAGCGCGATCGAAGCGCATGCGAAGGCTCGGAGCGCGGCGTGGACCGAAGCGAACGCGGCATCGGAGATCATGCCGCGATGATACGGCGTTCGACCCGAACGCCGCCGTGGACATCGACGCTCACGACCACGGCGCGGCGCGAGCTCGTGTCCGTTCGTCGGCCTGCCGAGTGAACGCGACGTCAGCGCGGCAGCAGGCCCGAGAGGTGCAGGTCGAGGAGGGCGAGGGTCATGCGATCGAGATCGGCCGCGCTGCCCGGGCGCTCGAGCGCGCGCTCGATCAGCTGCTTCACGGAGCCGAGCACCGACCACGCGACGACGTCGACGTCGACCTCGCGCACGAGGCCGAGCTGCTGCGCGTTCTCGAGCGACTCCGCGAGCCAGTCGTGGAGGCGTCCGTAGAACGCCTCGAGCTTGCGATCGATCTCGTCGTCGAGGCCGGGCGCGCTGCGCAGCACGAGCCGGGTGAGGGCAGGGTGCTCGTGGAAGGTCGCGAGCACGCGGCGCACGATCACGATCAGCTGCACGCCGAGCGGCTCGGCGCCGGGCCCGGTGTCGACGCCGTCCATCGACGCGTGGATGCGATCGAGCAGCTCGTCGAGGAGCTCGTGGAAGATCGCGTTCTTGCTCTCGAAATAGAGATAGAACGTGCCCCGCGCGATGCCGGCGGCCTCGATCAGATCGCTGACGCGGGTCGCGTGATAGCCCTTGTCGCTGAACACGCGCAGGCTCGCGTCGAGCACGGCCCGGCGGCGCGACTCGCGCATCGCCGCGGCGCGCGAGCTCCGGCCGTCTTCCTCGCCGTCACTGCGGAGCGGGGCGGTCATCCGGGCCACCCGCGCGAGCGCCAGTAGTCGTCCACGTGCTGCGACATCTGCCCGTGCACGCGCTCCATCAAGGCCGGGATCTCGTCGTCGTTCAGGCCCTCGGTCTCGATCGGCGCATCGACGTGCACCGTGATCGTGTGGCCCGGCCGGATCACGAGGCTGCCCTTGCGCATCATGTCGTACGCGCCCGTGACGGTGACCGGCACCACCGGGACGCCGAGATCGCGCGCCAGGAAGAACACGCCCTTGCGGAACCGACCGAGCCGCCCGTCGAGCGTGCGGTGGCCCTCGGGGAAGGTGAGGATCGAGTGACCACCCTGGAGCGCCTCGCGCATGCCCGCGAGGACCTCGGGGGTCTGTCCCTTCACGCCGGGCTTCACCGCGATCCCGCCGCGCGTCTTCATCATCGCGCCGTAGATCGGGATCTTGAAGTGCGACTCGAGCTCGAGGCCGCGCTTGTAGTGCGGCGTCGTGTTGTGCATGAACACGAAGTCGAAGTGGTTCGTGTGGTTGTGCACGAACACGTACGAAAGCTTCGGATCGACGTCGGGGTGGACGTGCGCGCGCCAGCGCGAGCCGGTCAGGCGGACCGTCCACGTCGCGAAGAAGCGCTGGATCGGCATCGAGCGATCGAGACCGAGGGTCGCGCAGGTCAGCGTCATCAGCGTCGACACCGGCGCGAAGAACGCGAGGCCCGCGCCCCACAGCGCGACCGAGATCGCGCGATCGACGAGCGTCGGCGGCTTCAGCGAGTCCGCGGGGACCGGCGGGAGCGCCGGCGCGTCGTCCGTCGCGGTGCTCTGCGCGCGCTCACGCGTCTGCTCTCGCGCGCTCACGCGACCACCCGCACGGCGCCCGGCAGCACCTCGATCGACCGCAGCGCGAGCCGCATCACCTCGCCGTCGATCATCGTGTCGACCTCGCCCGCGAGCTCGAAGTCGACGCGCCGCGCGCGCGCCTCTTCGACGCCGTGCTGACGGACGTGACGGCCCGAGAAGATCGCCGGGAACGAGGAGACGAACCCCAGCCGCGACCGCGGACCGACCCGGATCACGTCGAGCAGTCCGTCGGCGACCTCGGCGTGCGGCGCCATGCGCATCGTGCCCGCCGTGCAGCGCGAGTTGCAGAACGAGAGCAGGATCGCGGGGCGCTCGTCGAGCAGGCCGCCGTCGACGCGCAGCGGGAAGACCGGCGCCTGCAGCCCCATCGCGGTGCGCAGCACGGCGACCACGTAGCCCGGCACCCCGAGGTGCTTGTAGCGGCGGTTCGTCAGCGCACCGGCCTCGGCGCTGAAGCCGACGCCGACGATGTTGATCGAGTGCGTCACGCCGCCCTGGTGATCGACGCGCAGCAGATCGCAGGGCTGGGTGCGACCGCGCAGGATCGCGCTCATCGCCGCAGCGGTGCTGGTGATCCCGAAGTCGCGCAGGAACGAGTTCCCGGTGCCGAGCGGGAGCATCGCGAGCGTCGGCGGATCCTCGGCGTCGTCGCGCGGGAAGAGCCCGTTGAGCACCTCCCAGCTGGTTCCGTCGCCGCCGACCGAGAGGAAGCGCCGCGCGCCCGAGCCCGCCTTCGCGCGCGCGATCGCGGTCGCGTCGCCGGGCTTCGTCGTGCGATGCACCTCGAAATCGAGGCCGGCGCTCCGGAGCTCCTCGAGGGCGGCGCTCGCGCGCTTGCCGCAGCGCCCGCCGCCCGCAGCGGGGTTCACGATCGCGATCCAGCGCTCGCTCACAGCCCACCTCCCGAGCGCAGGCCCCGCACCGTCGTGGGTGCGCCCGCGCTCGTCGCGCGATCGGGAGAGGCGCCGCCGTCGATCCGGCGCAGGTCGGGCTCCCGCGCGCCCTCGCGGAGCTGCTCGGCGAGCACCTCGCGCTTCACCTTCATCGACGCGGTGCGCGGGAACGCCTCGCTCCAGCCGAGCACCGCGGCGATCCGCTTGTGCTCCGGGAGGCGGCGGTTGCGTCGCGCGATCTCGTCCTCGATCGCGCCGAGCGCGGCGGCCCCGCGATGCTTCGTGCGCACCACCGCGACGAGCACCTCGTCGGTCAGGCGCGCCTGCCGCGGCCACACGTAGCCCGACGCGAAGATCGCGAGCTCCTCGCAGTCGACGCCCTCGAACGCCGACTCGACGTCCTCGGGATAGACGTTCTTGCCGCCCGCCGTGACGATCATGTTCTTGCTGCGGCCGACCAGGTGCAGGTGTCCGCTCGCATCGAGCCAGCCGAGATCGCCGGTGCGCAGCCAGCCGTCGTCGGTGATCGCGCGCGCCGTGAGCTCGGGCTCCTTCCAGTACTCGCGCATCACGGTGCGCCCGCGGATCTCGACCTCGCCGACGCCCTCGACATCCGGCGCGTCGATGCGCACTTGCACGCCGTGCACCGCCCGGCCGACCGAGTCCGCGCGGAAGGGACGCAGGTCGTTGACCGTCGCGACGGTGCAGCACTCGGTCAGGCCATAGCCGATCACCACCGGGATGCCGAGCTCGTAGAAGCGCTCGGCGCGCCTTCGATCGACGAAGGCGCCGCCGCAGAAGAGCAGCTCGAGCTTGCCGCCGAGCCCGTCGTGGACGCCGCCGAGCAGACGACGGCTGACGCCGACGTCGGGCTTCGCGCGCGTGAGCTCGAGGTTCGCGCGCGCGAGCAGATCGACCGCCGCGCGCTGCCATGCCGGGCGCTTCTCGAGCCGCTCGTCGAGCGCCTTCTCGAACGCCGCGAGGAGCAGCGGGACCAGCGCCATGTGCGTGATCGCGTGGTCCTTCATGGTCGAGACCAGGAACTCGGGGCGCAGCGTGCGCTGGTGCACGACGGTGCTGCCGCACGCGAAGGGCCCGAGGAAGCCGACCATGAAGTCGATCGCGTGGTTCGTCGGCAGCACCGAGAACGTGCGATGCCCCGGGCGCATCGGGAACAAGCGCATCAGCGCGCCGAGCTGCTCGAGGTACGCGTCGTGCGTCAGCACGCAGCCCTTGGGCCGACCGCCGGTGCCCGACGAGTACACGATGGTCGCGGGATCGTCGCGGCGGCGCGGCTCGAGCGCGGGCTCGGCGTGCTCGGGGCTGGCGTCGAGATCCTCCCAGCGCTGGACGTCCGGCGCGCGCGCGGCACCCTCGGGCGCCTCCGACACGAGCACGGCGCACGGCGGCAGCTCGCTCATCCGCGCGAGCAGCGGGTGCTCGGTGCAGAGCGCGCGCGCCCCCGAGTGCTCCAGCAGCGCGACCTGCTCGGCGCCCGTGAGCTTGTAGTCGATCGGCACCAGGACCGCGCCGCGCGAGAACAGCGCGATCGCCGCGATCAGCCAGCGCGGCTGGTTGCCCATCACGATCGCGACGCGATCGCCGGGGCCGACGCCGCGCGCCTCGAGCCAGCGCGCGACCGGCGCGACCTCGCGCTTCACGTCGAGGTAGCTCAGGCGGCGCTTCTCGGTCTTGCGATCGACCTCGATCAGCGCGGTCTCGCTCTTCCACTGCACGAGCGCGTCGCGCAGCAGCTCGCCGAGGCAGGAGTAGGCGTCGGGCTCGATCATCATGGCGGTCACACGCGGCGCGCGATCAGGGTCGCGAGCTCCTCGAAGGTGCGCACGTCCTGCACCTCGTAGTCGGGGATCTCGACGCCGAAGGTCTCCTCGAGCGCGGTGAGCAGCGACATCGCCTCGACGCTGTCGATGCCGAGCGAGTCGAAGAGATCGTCGGCCGGGCGGAGATCTGCGCTGCGCTTGCCGAAGCGCTCGCCGGCGAGCGTGATCAAGCGCGGGAGAACGTCGTTCGCGGTCGTCATTCGGCCGGTGCTCCGTCGGTGCTGGCGCTGGGGAGGTAGGGCATCGCGGTGGTGTCGGCGTCGAAGCGCGAGAGCGCGCGCTCGACGACCGGGCTGCGGAAGAGCTCGCAGAAGAGGTCCTTCTCGCGCGCGAGACGCTCCCGCGGGATCGGCTTGAAGAAGGCCTTCGCGGCCGCGGTCGTCTGCGCATCGAAGCGGCGCGCCTGCTCGGCGACGCGCTGCGCGACCGCGACGTGCTCACCGGTCGCGACGACCTGCGAGACCAGGCCGAGCTCGTGGGCGCGCGCCGCGCCGAGGCTGCGCCCGGTCAGCAGCAGGTCGCGGATCACGGCGTTGCCGACGTCGCGCTCGAGCCGCGGGATCCCGCCGAAGCCGGGAACGAGGCCGAGGCGCAGCTCCGGGAAGCAGAAGCGCGCGGTGCGATCCGCGACGATCACGTCGCACGTCAGTGCGAGCTCGAAGCCGCCGCCGAAGCACACGCCGTGCACCGCGGCGATCGTCGTGATCGGCGCCTCGTCGATCGCGTCGAACACCGCGTGGATGCGGTCGAGGAACGCGCGCACGTCGCGCACGCGCTCGTCGTCGCTGGCACCCTCCGACTTGCGCCGGGCGTTCTCGGCGTGGAGCTCGCGCAGATCCGCGCCGGCGCAGAAGCCGCGCTTGGTCTCGCCGGCGATCACCATCGCGCGCACGCCGGGCGCCCGCATGGCGAGGACGACGCGCTCGAGCTCCGAGAGCATCGCGAGCCCGATCTCGCTCGCGGGCTCGCGCCGGAGCCGCACCTCGAGGATGCCGGTCTCGGTGCGCTCGAACGCGAGCTGCGAGCCCTCGAAGCGCATGCTGGTCGTCACGCGTAGAGCCCGTCGATCGCCTGCGCGAAGTGCGCCTCGATCTGTGCGCGTCGCAGCTTCTGGTTCGCGGTCAGCAGGCCGCTCTCGATCGTCAGCGGCTCGCGCTGGAGCAGGAAGCGGCGGATGCGGCGGTAGTGCGGCAGGTCGGCGTTGACCGCCTCGATCGCGGTCTCGACCGCGTTCTGCTCGATCGCGCCGGTCAGCAGCGCGACGAGGTAGGGGCGCCCGTGCCCGATGACGACGGCCTGCGCGACGCCGGGCAGGCGCTCCATCAGGAGCTGCTCGATCGGCTCGGGCGCGACGTTGTGGCCCGAGCTCGGCACCAGGATGTTCTTCACGCGGCCGATCATCTGGATGACGCCGCGCTCGTCGATCGACGCCTGATCGCCGGTGCGGAACCAGCCGTCGCTCGTGAGCGCCGCGCGCGAGGCCTCGGCGCGCCGGAAGTATCCGGGGAACACGTTCGGTCCCTTCACGAGCAGCTCGCCGCCCTCGCCGAGCTTCACGTCGCACCCGGCGATCGGATATCCGACGCGCCCGGGATTCACCGCGCCGACGCGATCCATCGAGACGATCGCGGTGGTCTCGGTGAGCCCGTAGACCTGGAAGACGGGGATCCCGATCAGCTCCGAGAACCACACCTGCGTCTCCTCGGCGAGCGGCGCCGAGCCGCAGATGAGCCCGACGATCTGGTTTCCGATCTGCGCGCGGATCTTCGGGAAGATGGCGGTCTTCGCGGCGAGCAGCAGCGCGCGATCACGCTTGCCCGCGACCCCCTTGCGCTCGCGCCGGAACGCCTCGATCGCGCGCTCGTAGAGCAGGCGCACCGGCAGCGGGCGCTCCGCGATCTTCGCTTCGACCCCGGCGCGCACGCGCTCGAGCAGCGCAGGGACGTTGAGGAAGTACTGCGGCGCGGCGACGCGCATCTCGCGCGCGAGGTCCTCGAGGTTCGTCGAGAGGAAGAGCCCGTTCGCGCGGTAGAGGCTCGCCCACAGCACCATGCGCGAGCCCGCGAAGCAGAACGGCAGGTAGTGGAACACGCGATCGCGCCCGCCCGCAGCGCCCGTCAGCTCGCGCAGCTTCGAGTCGAGCACGGGCAGCATGTGCTCGACGTTCAGGGCGCTCGTCATCACGCCCTTGGGCTCGCCGCTCGAGCCCGAGGTGTAGATGATCGTGACGACGTCGTCGGGCGTCAGCTCGCGCGCGCGCTCGAGCGTCGCCGGCGGCGCGCCCGCGAAGAGCGCGTCGAGCACCGTGAGCTTCGCCGGGACCTGCTTCCGGTGCGGCGCGAGCTGCTTCTGGAGGGCCTCCTGGCTGTGGAGGCGATCGTGGAGCGGCGCGCCGCCCACCACGATCAGCCGCGGATCGCAGTCGCGGATCATGTCCGCGAGCTCGTCCGGCGCCTGCCGCGCGTACATCGGCACGCAGGTCGCGCCCTCCGCCAGGATCGCGAGATCACACGCCACCCAGCGCGCCGAGTTCGGCGCGATCAGCACGACGCGATCGCCCTTCGACACGCCGGCGGCGCGCAGCGCGTGCCGCGCCTGCTCGATCATCTCGCGCAGCCGCCCGCCGCGCGTGGGCACCAGCCGCTCGCCCTGCACCTCGGTCACGAACGCGCGGTCCGCGTGCGCCTCGAGGTGCGAGAGAAAGACGTCGACGAAGCTCACGTGGCGACTCCCGGCCTCACGACCGCGAAGCGCTCGAGGATCTCGCGCTGCCGCGCGGCGAGCGGCGGCAGGTGCGCGAGCGGATCGCCGGCGCCTCCGGTCTCGCTCGAGCCGAGCTCGCGCGCGAACGGGAAGCGCGGGTGGTGCCCGCGGACGTGATCGACGAGGTGCATCCCCATCTCGCCCTGGCGCACCAGGTTCGCCGCCACGCAGCGCTCGATCTTCGTGCGCATCGCGTCTCCCTCGCTCCACGCCTGCTCCATCGCGGCGAGCAGAGACTCGTCGAGGGAGGGATCGTCGACCTCGAGCGCGAGCTCGCGCTGATCGCGA
This sequence comes from Myxococcota bacterium, assembly GCA_030855295.1. Lineage (GTDB taxonomy): Bacteria > Myxococcota_A > Polyangia > Polyangiales > Sandaracinaceae > Sandaracinus. Next base: position 7,644 of record JALYRN010000101.1, read on the forward strand.
TCGCGCATGAGGTTGCGGATGCGCTCGTCCATCGTCACGCCGACGCTCGGCACCGCCGCGGGCATCGAGCACACGAGCGCGTGGTAGCGCGACGACACGATCAGCGAGGTGCGGCGCAAGAGGCCCACCATCTCGAACATGTCGTGCTCGTCCGCGACGAAGATCGGCGGTCGGTCGACCCCCGGCCGCGCGCCCAGCAGCTCCGCGAGCCGCTCGCACGCGAGGCGATCGAGCGCCTCCATCCCGATCACGATCGGGAAGACGTCGTGCTTGCGCCGGAAGTCATCGACCGCGCCCGCGAGCGCGCCGAGGTAGCGCGCGAAGCGCTCGTCCACCTCGGGCCCCGACTCGTGGAAGTAGATCGACTCGTAGTGGCTCTTCTCGTACGCGCCGGTCAGCCCGTGCACCGCGGCCTTGAGCGGCGCGGGCCGCACCGGCCACCAGAACGGATGGATCGGACAGATCGCGACGACGGGCGTGCGGCCGTCCCAGCCCGCGCGCGAGAGCAGCTTCTCGGCGAGCGCCCGCGGCGCCCCCTCGAACGTCCACGCGGTGTCGGTGCCGTCGCGGGTCGCGACGCCGAGGCGATCGAGGATCGCGCTCGACTCCGGGTTGCGCGTCAGCACCAGGGCGCGATCCGCCATCGTCCGGCGGATCAGCGCCTCGAGCCCGGCGTCCATCGCGCCCGCCTCGCCGCCGTAGCCGACCGCGATCTTCTCCTCGGCGCCGGCCAGCCCCAGCGCGCCGACCATCATCGTGCTCAGCGCGCTCGCGAACTTGCTCTTGAACATCGAGCCTTCGCACGCGATCACGCCGTGCTGCGTGCGCACCGAGTCGAAGAGGAACTTCGGGAAGACCTGCGGGATGTGCAGCTGCTTGACGGTCTTGAAGTAGCCGCGGGTCTTCTGGGGATCGATCGTCAGGATCGACAGGTCCGCGTGCTCGTCGCCGAAGAGATGCCGGAACTGCCGGATCATCTCCTCGACGCGCACGTCGGCGCCGGTGTTGCGCGTGCCGACGTAGCCGGCGAAGAGCAGCTTGAGCGGCTCGCCGGCGCGCCATCGCGGCGACGGAGCGCTCTCGTGCCGCGTGCGCGCGGTGTCGATCAAGCCCTCCATCGAGAGCTGCAGCAGGCGATCGGGATCGAGCGCCTCGCGCGTGCGATCGAAGGCGGCGCGCGCGGCCTTGCCGGCGAGCTGCGCGATCAGCTTCGTGTTGCTCAGGCCCATGCGCCGGCTCCTGCGCTCTGCGAGACCTCGGTCGCGATCGACGCCGGCAGCGGCTCGTGCGGGAACGTGTAGTCCACCGACTTGGCCCACGCGTAGAGGTCACCGCAGTACTCGGTGAACGGCACCGGCGTCTCGCCGAGCTCCTCGCACACGCGGTCGTTCACGAACACCGTGTCGAACGTGATGTACGGCAGGAAGACCTTCAGCAGCGAGCCGATCAGCGCGACCTGCGACTTCGGCAGGCTCGCCATCCGATCCACGATCGCGCCGAAGGGCCGCTCGGCGAAGGGGACGAAGCGAGGCGGCCGCCGCGAGGGATAGCGCGACAGCAGCGCCTCGCCGATCTCCTTCGCGCTCTGGGCCGCGCGCCCGCTCGACAGGTGGTACGTGTCCCAGCGCGGCTCCTTCTTCACGTGCAGATCGGCGATCGCGCGCCCGACGAAGTCGGCGTTCACGATGTCGAGCCGCGCGCCCTCGCGCATCGGCAGGAAGGGCATGTCCGCGAGCACGCAGAACGCGCGCACCATGTCGAACTGCGTCGTCCTGGGGTGGCGCGAGTCGCCCATCACGATCGAGGGCCGGAAGAACGTCTTGCGCACGTTCGGCAGGAGCTCGCGGACCATGTGCTCGCAGAACTTCTTGGTGCGCCCGTACGGGTCGTAGTCGGAGCGATCCCAGTCGACCGCGCCGTCCTCGGTGACGTCCTCGCGGTCGCGATGACCGCACACCGCGACGGTCGAGACGTGGCTGAAGCGCTCGAGCCCGCCGCGACCACGCTCGATGTCGCGCGCGAGCTGGATCACGTTCAGCGTCCCGCGCAGGTTGGCGTTGAGGCACGCCTTCTCGCTCTTGCGGTTCAGCGAGGCGGCGATGTGCAGCACCGAGGTCGCGCTGTCGGCGACGCGCTCGCGCTCCGCGCCCGTGATCCCCAGGCTCGGGGCGGTGAGATCGCCGCGCACGAAGTCGATGCGGTCGAGCGCGCGCCGGAGCTGCGCCGCATCGAGATGAAGCTGCAGGCCGCTCCAGAGCTTCGTGATCGCCTCGGTGCGGTTCTTCGCGCGCACCATCAGCAAGAGCCGGTCGTCGTGCTGCTCGAGCAGCCGCGTGATCACGTACGAGCCGAGGTAGCCGGTGCCGCCGGTCACGAAGATCGTCATTCCGCTTCCTCGCCCATCGCGATCGCCATCGCCGGCGCTCGCTCGATCCCGCGGCCTTGCTCGTCGCTCCGGTCCTCGCCGCGCAGCTCGCGCACCGCGCGATCGAGCGGGCAGGGCGGATCCTCGGGCGCGCGCTCGCCGCGCAGCAGCGGCAGCGACCACTTGTCGAGCCCAGGGATCTGCACCTCGAGCCAGTAGCGCCGCCAGTCGATCGAGCGCACGTCGAAGCCGAAGAGCGCGCGCTCGTCCTCGCCGAGGAGCGCGTTCTGCTCGCTGGCGCGGTCGGTGCGGAAGACGACGTCGTCGTCCCACACGAAGGGCTGGTAGACGCGCAGCATCTGCTCGACCTGTCCGATCGTGCGTGACGCATTCCCCAACGTTTTCGCGGTCTTGCGCGCCTTCTTCGAGAGCGCGTCGCCGAACCGCTCGCGCAGCCCGCGCGGCAGGTGGTGCTCCGGATCGAACGCGACGAGCGCGTCACGCAGCGCGCGCGTCGCCTTGCGCGCGGTGGGGAGCCACGCGTCCTCCTCGGCCGAGCGCTCCGCGAGGACGCTGTCGAGGTTTCCGAGCACGAAGCGCTCGAACGGATCGTCGCTCTTCGCGTACTCGCGGCGTCGCGCGAGCGTCGAGAGATCGAGCGCGCGCCCGATCGTGAGCGGGTTCGTGCCCGACGACGCGAGCTGCCAGATCGCGCGCACCGGCCGCATCGGATCGAACGACTCGTCGCGCAGCGCGTCGACGAGCGCGAGCGTCATGCCGCGCGCGACGCTGTCGACCGGCACCACGTCGAAGTGGTTCTTCGCCTGGAACGGCATGCGCCGGTGCAGCGTGCCGATCAGCCAGATCAGCGGGCCCGACGTGTTCATCCCCTCGTTCCACCCGGGGAACGGGAACTCGCGCGCGCACTCGACGATCGAGGGGCGCACGACCGTGATCGCCGGGCCGTCCTCGCGCTGCGCGAGGAGGTGCTCGGAGAGCGCCTTCGTGTACGTGTAGAGGTTCGGCCAGCCGAGCGCGCGCGCGCGCTTGGTGCCGGTCGCGATGCGCTCGCGCCGCGCCGCCGGGGGATCGTCGCGATCGAGGCGCTCGTCGATCGACGCGCACACCGACTCGATCGCGAGCAGCTCGCCCTCGGGATCGAAGCGGGTGCCGTTGGGCGAGCGACCGACGTCGAGCTGCTCCGCGACCTCGCGCGAGCCCTGGCCCGCGACGTAGCAAGTGCTGACGTGCACGAGCCGCCGACCCGCGGTGCGCGCCGCGAGGTCCGCGGCGTGCGTCGCCCCGCGCACGTTCACCGCGACGGCATCTCTCGGATCGGGCTCGAAGTCCGTCAGCCCCGCGACGTGCACGACCGCGTCGAGCCGCGGCAGGAGCCCCGCGAGCAAGCGCTCGTCGATGCCGAGCATCGGACGGCGCGCGTCGCCCTCGACCACCTCGAGCTTGTCGTCGAGGAAGGCGCCGAGGCGATCGCCATGCGCCGCGCGAAGCGGGCGGAAGCACGGCGAGCGCTCGATGATCCGCTGCACGCGCGAGGCCGCGCTCTGGCCGCGCTTGCCGCGCGCGAGCACGACGACGCGGCCGATGTCCGGCGCGCGATCGAGCAGGAACGCGAGCCACACCTTCGCCACGAAGCCGGTGACGCCGGTGACGAGCACGCTGCGGCCGCGCAGCGTCTCGCGCACGCCGAGCGCGTCGAGATCGCACACCGCCATCGGATCCATTCGCGCTGCGCTCATTCCGCTCCTCCGGAGACGACGCCCGTGCTGCGGACCACGGGCCAGTCGAGATCGCGCGCCATCCGCGCGAGCTCGCGATCGGGATCGATCGCGCAGGGAAGTCCGACCAGCGAGAGCAGCACGCCGTCGCCGCGGCTGGTCCCGTACGCGCACGAGCGCGTCAGATCGATCGCGCTCGAGGTCGCGAGCTCGCGCAGGCGCCGCGGATCGACCTCGGTGCCGATCACCGGCTCGCGCAGGATGCCGGTGGCCTCGCCGCCCTCGAGCTCGAGCGCGTTCGAGAGCACCGAGTCGAAGCCGAGCGCCTCGGCGACCGGGCCGGCGATCGCGTCGATGCTGTCGCTGATCAGCACGAGCGCGCGCCCGGCGTCGCGGGCGTCGTCGATCAGCCGGCGGGCCTCGCTCTTGATCGAGGGGAGCACGCGCTCGCGCGCCCAGTCCTCGCCCAGGACGACGATGCGATCCTCGCTGAAGCCGCGCAGCATCGACCACGCGACCGAGCGGGTGATCGACGGATCGCGGGCGCCCAGCGATGCCGAGAGCGCGACGCCGCCCACGCCGAAGAGGCGCCTGCGCACGCCCGGCGCGTTCGAGGCCAGCCACATCGCGCCGGCCCAGGCGGGCAGGCCGGACAGCGCCCCTTCGAGGCGAAAAAACGCAGCGCTCCTCACAGGGGCGGCTTCTTAGCAAAGATAGACTGACGTGTCAGTGTAGTTTTTGAGCGCGAGGTTTGACCGCATCTCGGGGGGGTCGCATGGTCGGGCCCGCGTGCGACGGGCGAAGCGGATCGCGATCCTCGGGGCGGGGCCGGGCGGGACGGCGATGGCGCTCGAGCTGGTCGCGGGCGGGATCGATCCCGCCGACCTCGTGCTGATCGACAAGGCGCGGTTCCCGCGGCCCAAGCTGTGCGGCGGCGGGATCACCTGGCGCGGCACCGACTGGCTCGAGCGCACGCTCGGGCCGCGTCCGAGCGGCGGGGCGACCACGCACGGGCTCGAGTTCCGGTGCGAGCTCGGCGCGTTCCCGGTGCGCGAGCGCGGGCCACAGTGGGTCTAC
>JALYRN010000102.1 GCA_030855295.1 Myxococcota bacterium
GGACAGCCCGTACGTCGCCTCGAGGTGCGCGAGGATCGCGGACACGCCGGCGACCTCGATCCCGGAGCTCGCGTCCAGCAGGTGCGGCAGCTCCATCGTGCCGGCGCGCGCGAAGAACGCACGGCGCCGCGGGCTGTGCGGCGCGAGCGAGCGCGAGATGTACGGCAGCTCGAGCTCGTCGAGTTGCTCGCGGACGATCCGGGTCGCCGGAGATCCCTCGTACCCGGAGAGCTCGAGCGTCTTGCTCGGCGCGCTCGAGGGCCGCGCGCGCTCGCCGTGCTCGGCACGCAGCCGCGACGCCAGCTGCGAGGTCGCCGTCACGCGCAGGCGCAGCGGGACGCGGCCGCGGCCGTAGTGGTGGAACAGATGGCCGAGGATCGCATCGGACTCCTGCACCACGACGCCCATGCCGGGATCGACGAGCACCGGGATCTGGATCGCATTGGTGAGCGCCGCGAGCTCGCGGGCGTGCCGCATCGATCCCTTCGGCACCGGCTTGATGCGCGCATCGAGGTCGAGCATCGCGAGCGCCTCACGCACGCGTCGCGAGTGCGGGCACGACTCGCGCTCGTACAGGATCAGCATCTCCGCCGGCCGCGGTCCACGCTCGCGCAACACCCGCGTGCCCGCGCCCAGACGCACGACCGTCGGCAACGTCGCGCGCGCCGTCCGGCGCGCCTCGTCGAGCGATCGTGCTCGCGTCCACTCCGCGAGCGCATCGATCGCGGTCCCTCCGAAGATCTCCATTCGCGTGCTCCTGCCGGTCGTTTCAGTCCCTCACCGGGGAGCACGCGCAGTGCCAGCGCGGCCCAGCGCCTGCCTAGAATCGGGTCAGCGCTTCTTCTTGCTGGAGTCGCTGCCGCCGGCCTCTTCTCCGGTCTCGATCCCGACGCCGCGCTCGATCCCACGCGGTCCGCCGACGTCGCTGCTCGGCCCCGGCGTGACGCCGCTGTCCTTGCGCTCGCGCCGAGGGCGCTCGTCGACTTCGGGCTTCTGACGAGGACGATTCGGTTCCGGCATCTCGGGCTCCTCTCGAATGCGCGAGCTCTCGTCGACCTCGGGCTCGTCCCGCGTCTTCGTCGGCTCCATCTCGGGCTGCTCGCGCGCTTCGCGCGGGTCCTGCTGGATCTCGGGCGGCTGCTCGGGCGGCATCCGCGACGTTCCACCGTTCGTGCTGCTCATCGCTGCTCTATCTCTCTCGCTGTTCGTCGCAGGGCCCGTGCCGCTCGTCGCTCAGAACGGGGCCTCGACGCGCGAGCGCGCCCGCGCCTCGTCGAGGAACTCACGATTCGCCTGCACCGTCGCGAGCTCGACGCTCGTCACGCACACCTCGTGCTCGGGGTGCTGCGGCCCGAGGAAGCCCGCGCCCGTGACCCAGCCGATCACGCGATCACGATCTCCGGGGACGAAGGCACCCGCGCCGGAGTCGCCGTGGCAGTTCGGATAGCCGTCCATCGCGATCAGCACGCCATCGCGCTCGCCCTCCTCGTCGACGCCACACGCGGTCCAGATGCGCCGCGCACCTTCCTCGCCGCGGAGCGCAATCTGATAGGTGGGCAGCTCGACCCCGCACGGTGCCTGCGGCGGCTCCGCGAGCTGTGCCGGCTCGACGCCGATGACCGGGCTCTCGAGCGTCAGCGCGATCAGCGCATGTCGGGGATCCTCTGCGGCGAGCGGATGACGCATCGCCGCGACCACCCGGATCGACGCGCTGCCCGACTCGCCGATGCCGAACGAGAGCTCGTCCCAGCCATCGTCGGCGCAGCGCGACGAGGTCACGACGACGTCGGGCGCGATCAGCACCGCATGACAGAACGGGACGAGCGGCGAGCGCTCGTGCTCCAGCCATCCGCCGGTGGGATGCGCGAGCAGTGGCGCGGTCTCCTCCTCGTACATCGCGAGCGGCGCGGTCGGGTCCTCCGGCACGGTCGCGGTGCCACACGCACCGAGCGTCAGTGAGGTCGTTGCGGCGAGGAGCCACGCGTTCGAGCGATGCGTCATGGCGCGTCGTCTGAGCAGCGCACGTGCCACTCACGATGGGGGCGATTTGTCGCGCCCGAGCAGCCCGCTTCGTTGGTCATCTACGCAGCTGCATCTCGGGCGCGTGGCGGGACGCGCCGGGGAAGCGGGCCTCGATCGCGCGCAGCTGGGTGTGCGCTGCCCCGCCCCGCGCACACCCCCTCGAGGCACCCCAGCGGCGAGGCGCGGTTGGCTCATCGGTTGCGATGCGTGCGTTCGAACTCTCTCACCCATTGCCGACGACGGGGGCCCACGATGCTGTCTCGAGACCTCGGAACGTTGCTCGCTGGAACGTTGCTCCCCGGGTGCATCGCCGGCGGGCTCTTCGCGAGCGGGTGCGCCGCCGGCCCAGCCGTGCCGGCCCAGGGGTGGAGCGACGACGGCGGCGTCGTCAGCGCCGAGCGCCGCACCCAGATGGCGCCTGGCGCCGCGAGCGGTGTCGACACCACGCAGGTCGTCTCCCATCTTCCGGCACCGTTCGCGCCGGAGGACCGGCCCGATTCACCGTCCGGCTCGGCGTGCCGTATCGATCGCCCGCCCGGAGACTGCGATCGCTGTCCCGAGCGCGCCTGCCGGCAGGTGCGCCTCGGAGGCGCCGTGTCGCTCGAGAGCTCGGAGTGGGTCGCGTTCTGCGAGCAGGGCGACACGCGCGAGGAGGCGATCATCGCGTGCCTCTGCGCGGGCGGCACCGAGCACGAGTGCCGTCTCTCCGCGCAAGACACCGTCGTCGCGCTCGCGATGATCGATCACGTGTTCGGCGGCGACGTGCCGCCGATCGGCCACCGCTATCGCGACGCCGACGGGCTCCGGGCGGTGGTCGACGAGCCGATGCACCTGTGGCTCGCGGCGAGCGCGGGCCCGTCGCCGACCATCCGCTGCGACGCGCCCGATCGTGACGCGGCGGAGCAGCGCTACCAGGAGCAAGCGCAGCGCGTGCGCATCACCGGCCACTGCGCCGACGACGAGTGACGCGGGCGACGCGGGCGACGTGGCGACGGACCAGTCAGGTCCGCACGCCGAACGTCGTCGGCGGCGGCGGCTCCCAGCCGTGCGCCGCGCGCGCTTCCTCGCGCGTCCCGTACGGCGTCTCGCGCCCGCATCGCGGGCACGTCGGCGGCGCCTTCAGCTTCGCGATCGAGGGGCCGATCGCGAGCGTCAGCAACATCGCCGGCACGAGCACGATCAGCACGAAGGGGCCTGCCAGCGCTGCTGCCGTGATCGCTGCGAACACCGCGATCACCAAGCCCGGCGCGACCAGCCGCCACCCAGGCCCCGAGCGCTCGGCGACGACCTCGCGGTCGCAGTGATAACACCAGCGCCGCGCATCATCGCGACGCGACGGGACCGACGAATTCCGCTGCTGCATGAGATCGTCCTCTCCTCCCCCAGACATGGGCACGAGTACGACGATCACCCACCTACTCTTCGTGGCTGTTCGCTCCGTGAGGAGCGCCCCGACGTGGTACAACACGAGTGGCCCGCGGCGGACGTCTCGCCGCAACCCCCGGAGGTTGTCTTGAGGTCCTCCCGTGCGATGCCGCTCATCGCGTCCGCAGTGCATCAGCGGAACGGCTCCGCGTGAACGGGCCGGCCACGCAGCACGCATTCTCGGCGACCGGGGCGAACCTCGCGCTCTGCTACGCGCACACCGATCTGGAGTGGCGGCTCGCGAACATCCCGATCGATGCGACGTGTCGCGGCGCGTTCTTCAACATGCTCGACGATCGTGCGGGCTCGCTCTCGAGCGCGACGCAGGCGGAGTACCGGGCGTTCTTCCGGATCCATCGGTTCTCCGCGTTCCGCATGTACCCGGTGCGCGACTACGTGACCCGGATCGTGGTGCTCGCGCAGATTCACTACGGGGCCGAGTCGATCTATCGCGGCATCCGTGAGCTGCAGTCTGGCGCGTTCGACGCGTGGGCCAAGACCCTGCTCGGACGCGCCGCGCTCGCGGTGGTCTCGCCGGAGCTCCCGAGCATGCTGCGGATGCTCGCGCGCGCGTACGCGAGCCAGACGGTCGTCTCGCACTCGCGCTTCGCCGTCGAGTCCGCGACCGATCGCGAGATCGTCGTGAGGCTCGAGAACGAGCACCTGTACATCGAGCACGCGATGGTCGGTGCCCTCGAGGGCGTCGCGCGCGTGTGCGGCGTTCCCGGGGCGCAATTCGTGGTGGAGCTCGACGGGCCGTTCGACGGCACGATTCGCATTCTCTTGCCCGACGCACGGGTGATCACGACGTGAGAGGCTCGGTCGCGCTGCAGCTCGTCGACGTCCTGCGTGACTTCGGCGTCAACGTCGTGTTCGGGATCCCGGGTGGCGCGATCGCTCCGCTCTATGCGGCGCTGCTCGAGCGTCCCGACATCAAGATCATCACCACGAAGCACGAGTCGAACGCGGCGTTCCTCGCGATCGGCTACGCGATGGCGACCGGCCGCCCGGGCGTCGTGCTGACGACCGCCGGACCCGGGATCACGAACGCGCTGACCGGGATCGCGTCGGCGTTCTACGAGGGCGTTCCCGTCGTGCACATCGCGGGCGAGGTGCCGCGATCGGCGTTCGGGCGCGGCGCGCTCCAGGAGGGCTCGCCCTCGGGCTTCGACTCGGTCGCGATCATGCGCCGGGTCACGAAGATGAGCACGATGCTCTCGCACGCCGGGCCCGCGGCCTCGATGCTGCGCAAGGCGCTGACGACGGCGTACAGCGGGCGTCGCGGGCCCGTGTTCGTGTCGCTCCCGCTCGACGTCGCGTGTCAGGTCGTCGATCAGCAGCCGCTGACCGGCAGCGTGCGCACGACCTTCGAGATCGACGCCGACGCGACGCGCAAGGCGCTCGAGCTCCTCGAGCGGGCAGCGAGCCCGCTGATCCTCGCGGGCGCGGGCACCCGCGAGCCGACCTGCCAGCGCGCGCTGCGCCGGCTCGCCGAGCACGTGGGCGCGCCGGTCTGCGTGACCACCAAGGGCAAGGGCGTGTTCCCCGAGGATCACCCGCTCTACCTCGGCATCGTCGGGTTCGGCGGGCACGAGTCGGTGATCCGGCACCTCGAGCGCGGCGTCGACGTCCTGCTCGCGGTCGGCTCCGGCCTGAACGACTTCACGACCAACGCGTGGACGCCGCTGCTCAAGGCGACTCGCTCGTTCATCCAGATCGACATCGACTCGGCGCAGCTCGGCAAGAACTACCCGATCGATCTCGGCCTGGTCGGTCCGGCGGATCAGGTGATCGGGCGAATGCTCGAGCACCGCAACGAGGAGCGTGCGACGCCGGTGATCTCCGGCGGGCCGCGCCTCGAGATGCAGCCCATGCGGCCCTCGCTGCGCGGCGCGCTGACGACGATGGACGTCGTCCAGGTGATGAACGAGGTCTGCCCGAAGAACGCGGTGTTCACCGCGGACATGGGCGAGCACCTCGGGATCGCGCTGCACTACCTACGCGTCGGCGAGCACGCGGACTTCCTGACGTGCCTGGGGTTCGGCTCGATGGGCTCGGGGATCGTCGCGGCGATCGGCTATCAGCTCGGCGCGCCGAGCCGGCGCACGTTCGCGATCTGCGGCGACGGCGGGTTCCTGATGAACGGCAACGAGCTCTCCACCGCCGTGCAGCACGACCTGCGCACGACGTTCGTGATCATGAACGACAGCCGCCTCAACATGGTGCACCACGGGATGATCGATCAGTTCGGCGCCGCGCCGAGCTTCGACACGCACCCCGTCGACTTCGCGGCGATGGCGCGGAGCATGGGCGCGATCGGCCACATCGTGCACACCAGAGACGGTCTGCGCGCCGGGCTCGAGGCGCAGCAAGGGCCGGTCGTGCTCGACGTGCGGATCGATCCCGACGTGCGGCTCGGCGGCAACCAGCGCGTCGCCGCGCTGAAGCAGTTCGGGAGCGGCGGGTCATGAGCGAAGGTGCGTCGGGGGTCGGGATCGTCGGCATCGGGATCGCGCTGCCGCCGCACGTGCGCGACAACTCGTTCTGGGACGGCGTGCTCGCGGCGCGCGACGAGCGCCAGCGACGAGGCGACGTGCTCGCGATCGAGCGAACGGCGGGCGGCGAGCGCACCCGCATGCCGTCGGAGATCTCCGAGGCGATGGCCGAGCTGAGCGACGATCTCTTCCGCGGCGCGAGGCTGCGGCACGTGATCGATGCCGACGCCGACGTCTCGGATCTCGAGGCCGAGGCCGGTCGTGCCGCGCTCGCCGACGCAGGCGTGGAGCCGAGCGAGATCGATCTGGTGATCGTGCACTCGCTGCTGCCCGATCGGCTGATTCCGTCGAACGCGCCGGCGGTGCAGGACAAGCTCGGCCTCACGAACGCGGTCGCGTGGAGCCTCGACGTCGGGTGCGCGAGCTTCCAGGCGCACCTCGTGACGGCCAGCGCGCTGATCCGTGCGCGCGCGTTCCGCCGTGTGCTGATCGTGCAGTCGCACGCCGGCACGCGCGCCGTCGATCCGAAGACGCCCGCGTCGACGGTCTTCGGCGACGGCGCGGCGGCCGCGGTGATCGCCGAGGTGCCCGCCGGGTTCGGGCTGCTCGGGCACTACTCGCGCACCGACGGCTCGCTGCGCGACGGGATCGTGCTCGCGCCGGTGGTCGACGGAGCGCCGGTGCGCGAGTGGTGGGATCCGACCGGCGGCCCGTTCCAGCTCGCGTCGTTCGATCACGACACCGGCAAGAGCGCGGGCCTGGGCGCGGCCGACTTCTGTCGCGAGGCGTGCCACGGCGCGCTGCGCGATGCCGGCATCGAGCTCGATCGCATCGACCTCTACGTCGGCAACCAGAGCCTCGGCTGGTTCGTCGACGCCTGCCGGCGCGCGCTCGGGCTGCCGCGCGAGAAGGTGGTCGAGACGTTCGGCGAGATCGCGAACGTCGGCGACGCGGCGATCCTGTTCAATCTCCACGCCGCCCGCGCAAGGGAGCGCCTGCGATCCGGAGACACGGTTCTGCTGTACTCTCCTTCGGCAGGGTTCACGCGCTCCGCGGTCGTCGTGCGGTGGTGGGAGCGCGCGGGCTCGAGGAGCGGCGCGCCGCGAGGCGGTCAGGAACGAACGTGAGCACCGAGCCCGTCTCCGCGTGGATGGCCTACGAGAGCTCGGACTCGCTCGAGCGCGTGTCCAGCTGCCGGCCCGGTGATCTCCGGATCACGCGCGCGTGGAGCATCGACGAGGAGCCGCCCGACCTCGAGCGCTGCTCGATGCTCGTGCTCGAGCAGTCCGACCTCGGCCCGGCGACGATCGCGCGCGTCCAGAGCTTCGCGACCGCGGGCCCCGACCTGCTCGTCGTGGTGCTGCCGCGCGGCGCGCCCGCCGCGCTCGAGATCGCGCTGCGCGAGGCAGGCGCGTTCGACGTCGTCGAGGACGGGCCGGAGCTCGATCGCGCGATCGCGCGCACCGTCGCGATGGCGAGGCACGTCCTGCGCCTCCATGCCGAGCGGACGAAGCTGACGGCCGGGCTCGCGCACAACGAGCGCCTCTCGGCGATCGGGCTGCTCGCGGCGGGCGTCGGGCACGAGATCAACAACCCGAGCACGGCGATCCTCGCGAACGCGGAGCGGCTGCGCAGCGAGCTCGAGTCGCTGCTGTCGCGGCCCCGACTGCAGCAGGCCGAGGTGCTCCAGCATCGCGCGAGCGAGTGGCTCGAGGGGCTCGGAGACTGCATCGCCGCGTCGCGCCGGATCACCTCGATCGTGCGCGCGCTCAATGTCTTCTCGAGGCGCAGCGACGAGAACGCGCGCGCCGAGCCGGCGATCCTCAACGAGGACATCGCGACGGTCCTGCGCCTGGTCGGCAAGGAAGTGCGTTTCCAGGCCCACGTCGAGCTCGAGCTCGATCCCGATCTGCCGTACGTGGTCGCCCCGCCGCACGCGATGACGCAGGTGATCACGAACCTCGTCGTCAACGCGCTGCAGGCGCTCGAGGCGAAGGAGTACGACCAGCGACGGCTGCGCGTGACGACCAGCCACGACGAAGACACCGTGTTCCTCGAGGTGGCCGACAACGGCCTCGGGATCCCTGCGGACACGATCGCTCGCATCTTCGATCCATTCTTCACGACGAAGGAGGTCGGGGTCGGCACCGGGCTGGGGCTGTCGATCACGCGCGAGCTCGTGCGGCGCGCCGGCGGCGAGATCTTCGTCGAGAGCGAGCCCGGGTTCGGCAGCTGCTTCCGCGTCGTGCTGCCGCGCCCGGCGCGCGTCGAGTCGCGCCCGCGACCGCTCTCGGCAGCGCCGCCCGGTCACGGCCGGCTGCGCGTGCTGATCGTCGACGACGACGAGATGCTGCTGCGCGCGATCACCAACTCGCTCGCCGAGGACTTCGAGTGCACCTCGGTCGCGAGCGGCAAGGCGGCGCTCGAGCTCGTGCAGAAGGCGGAGCGCTTCGACGTCCTCCTCAGCGACGTCGTGATGCCGGGGATGGACGGGCTGCGGCTCTATCAGCAGCTCGCCGACATCGACCCCGCGCTCGCCGAGCGCACCGTGTTCTTCTCCGGCGGGCTGCGCTCGCAGACGCTCGAGCACGCGATCGTCGGCACAGGACGACCGCTCATCGCGAAGCCAATCTCGATGCGCGACCTCGCGCGACGGCTCCGCGAAGCGGCCGCGGCGTAGCGAGCATTGATCGCCGAGGAAGGTATTCCTCAGCAATTCCGGGATGTTCACTCGGGGTCGGCGTTCACCTTCGCGATGATCGCGTCCTTGTCGACGAAGACCGGATAGAGCTCGGCGAGATCGTAGTGGTCTCCCAGCTCGAAGAGACCGCCGCAGATCGGGTCGAGCGAGCACGAGCGGCACGCCTCCGACTTCTCGTGTCGGAAGTCGGTCTGGCGGACCGTGCCCTTCTCGTCGAGGAAGTGGACGATGCGCTCCTCGCCCTTGACGATCTTTCGCGTCTCGGTCGAGCACTCGGCGAACTCGGTCATGTAGCAGAGCGGCACGCGCTCGACGCGGAAGGTGCGGCCGCCCGCGTGCAGGAAGCGGAGCGCGCGCGCGAGCGAGAGCTCGAAGTCGGCGAGGCGATGCGCGGTGTCGCGGTTCGTCTCGGCGCGGCCCATCGAGGGATCGAGGTTGTTCCACACGAAGTGGCGCAGGAACGGGAAGCGACCGACGAAGTAGCGGACGTTCTTGTCGAGGTGATCCGCGTTGAAGCGGTTGATCACCGTGTTGATGTTCACGGTCGCGCCGACGCGGCCGAGGTTCTCGAGCGCGTCCATCGCTTGCGCGAAGCTGCCCTTCACGCCGGTGAGGAAGTCCTCGAGCTGCTCGTCGCACGAGTGGATGCTGACGTGGAAGTGTCGCAGCCCCGCTTCGTAGTACGCCTCGGCCAGGCCCGGCTTCGCGAGGCGCGAGCCGTTCGTGATCATCCGGACGTGCAGGCCGCGCGCGACCGCGTGACGGGTGATGTCGGGGATGAGCTCGGAGAGTGAGGGCTCGCCGCCGGTGAGGATGATCCCGAAGTAGCCGCGCGCGGCGAAGTCGTCGACCGCGCGCAGCGCGGTGTCGAGATCGAGCATGTAGCCGGTCGCGGGGTTCGAGCAGAAGCGGCAGTACTGGTTGCAGCCGCGAACGACCTGCAGGTATCCGATGTTCGCCATCAGGTCTCCTCGGGCGGTGCAGCAGGGGGCTCGAAGAGCGACGGAAGGATCTCGCGCAGCGCCGCGCCGGTCTTGGTCGCGCGCGACGAGGCCTCCTGGACGGCGCGGTTCGGACGGCCGTAGAGCGGCAGCGCGCGGCGCGACGTCTGCGAGGGCTCGTGCACGGTGCGCTCGCGGATCGGCGCGAGCTCGCCGGCGCCGACGAAGAGCGCCGCGAGCGGCTCGGCGTCGGCGAGCGCCCCGGCGTCACGCAGGAGCGCGCGCGGATCCTCGTCTCCCTGCGCGAGCGCGGAGATGCGCGCGAGCTGCGCGTCGAACGGCAGCGTGGCGAAGGACGACACGAGGACGCGCACTCTATCCCAGCGCCGCGGAGGCGCACCGCGGCCGCCACGCTGCGCGCGCACCGCGCCCGGTCTACACCTGCGCGAACAGGAGCCCTCGATGATCCGCGTCCACCACCTCAACGCCTCGCGCTCGCACCGCATCCTCTGGCTGCTCGAGGAGCTCGGGCTCGAGTACGAGATCGTCCAGTACCAGCGCGAGAAGTCGATGCTCGCGCCGAAGACCCTCCGCGCGATCCATCCACTCGGGAAGTCGCCGGTGGTCGAGGAGGACGGCCGCGTGATGGCGGAGTCGGGCGCGATCGTCGAGCTGATGGTGGAGCGGCACGGCGCGGGGAAGCTCGCTCCGGCGCGCGGGACTCCGGCGTACGAGCGCTACATCTACTGGCTGCACTACGCCGAGGGCTCGATGATGCCGCCGCTGCTGCTCAAGCTGGTGCTCTCGAAGCTGGGCCCGCTCGGCTGGCCGGCGCGAGGCTTCGTCGACGCACAGCTCCGCACGCACCTCGACTTCATGGAGGGCGAGCTCGGCCGCGCGAAGTATTTCGCGGGCGACGACTTCAGCGCGGCCGACATCCAGATGAGCTTCCCGGTCGAGGCGGCCACGGTTCGCGGCGGTCTCGACGCCTCGCGCCCGAACCTGATGCGCTTCCTCTGGGAGATCCACCAGCGCCCCGCGTACCGACGCGCGGTCGAGCGCGGAGGCGAGCTCGGCCTGGGCCGATGAAGGAGCCTCGCGTCGCGCCGCTCCTGTTCGAAGCGCTGCCGGGGCTCGCGCGCGCCGTGCCGTGGCGACCGCTCGCGGAGCTGCCCTCGCCCGTCGAGCGCGCCGACGCGATCGCCGACTGGATCGGCGCGCCTCTCGCGCAGCGCGTGTGGATCAAGCGCGACGATCTCGTCTCGCCGCTCTACGGCGGCAACAAGGTGCGTCGCTACGAGTTCGTGCTCGCGGACGCGGAGGCGAAGGGCGCGCGCCGCATCGTCACCGCGGGCGGCATCGCGTCGACACAGGTGATGGCGACCGCGCTCTTCGGTCGCGCGCTCGGCCTCGCGGTGCGCGTCGTCCTCTTCGATCAGCCGATCACGCGGTTCGCCAAGCAGGCGCTGCTGATCGACGCCGACGCCGGCGCAGAGCTGGTGTGGGGCGGCAACTACGTGACGACGGCGCTTCGCACCATCGAGGGGCTCGCGCGCGATCGACGCGACGGCAACTACCTGATCCTGCCGGGCGCCTCGAACCCGGTGGCGAACGTCGGCTACGTCGACGCGATGCTCGAGCTCGCGCAGCAGGTCGAGCGCGGCGAGCTCCCCCGGCCCGACGCGATCGTGCTGCCGACCGGGAGCTCCGGCACGCTGGCCGCGCTCGCGCTCGGCGCCGCGTGGCTCGGCTGGGACACCGAGATCGTCGGCGTGCGCATCGCGCCGTGGATCGCCTGCAACCGCCTCACGATCGGCGCCGTGATCGCGGCGACCGATCGCTTCCTGCACCAGCACGACCCCACCCGCTGGAAGCGTCAGTCGCGCCGCGCCCGCTTCTCGCTGCACCACGGCGCGATCGGTCCGGGCTACGGCCATCCGACGCCCGCGTCGATCGAAGCGATCGAGCAGGTGCGCGCGCTGACCGGTGCGCCCGGCGAGGTGACGTACAGCGGCAAGGCGCTGGTCGGCCTGCGCGCGATCGCGCGCGAGCCGCGCTGGCGCGGCAAGAACCTCCTGCTCTGGAACACGCTCTCGACGCCGCGCCCCACGCCTTCGCCCGACGCGCGAGCGCGCGTGCCGAGCTCGCTCCGCTGGATCCTCGACGCGCCCGAGGTCGCGTGAGCCCACAGGAGTGCTCGCCCCGGGATCTCGATCTCGCCGCTGACTCTCATCGGGTGACTCCTCCTGCGAGCACACCCCCGCGCCTCGGGTCACACTCGGCGGGTGAATGCGTCGGGGCGCTGTTGCGTCCAAGCGCGCCCACCCTCGAAGAAGGAGCTCCCGATGGCCCGCGTCGCGACAGTCCGCTCCGGTCTGGCCCTCTTCGCCGCGATTGGCATCTGCGCGCTCGCCTCCCCGGCGGCCGCGCTCGACTGCGGCCAGCGGCTGGTGACGGTCGGCGACTCGGCGGCGCACGTGCGGGCCGTCTGCGGCGAGCCGATCTCCGTGATGACGCGCACCGAGACGCGCACCCAATTCGTCGCGGGTCCCGTCGCGGGAGGCGGCACCGCGGGCTCGGTGATCAGCGTGACCGTGCAGATCGACGTGTGGGTCTACGACTTCGGTCGTCGCCGCTTCATGGAGGAGCTGACCTTCGAGAACGGCTACCTCCAGCGCATGCGCGCGCTCGGCTACGGCACGGGCGCCGGTGGACGGCGGGGCGCGGTCGAGCGTGGTGAGCTGCCCCGCGATCGCGCGCTCGCGTGGTCGCGACGTTCGCCGCTGATCGTTCGCCGCGGCGCCTGATCGCGGATCCCGCGCGGCCTCCTGTTCGCCTTTCCGTTCGGCGCGCGGGTGCTCTGGTCCGCGGGGCGGCGACCGTCGCTACGATCATGGCGCGGTCCGGTCCCGTGAACGAGCACGTGTGGACGCGTCCGTGGTGCGCAGGTAGCGCGGAGGAGGCGACCAACGTGGACGACACCGCATTCATGGCGAGCGCGCGAGAGCGCCTCGGCGCGCTCTCGGAAGAGGAAGCGGATCGCGCGATCGGGACGACGCTGCGGGTGCTGGGCGAGGCGTGCTCCCGGAGGCTCGCGGATCGGCTCGCGCGCGCGCTGCCCGGGAGCCTCGGCGAGCTGATGATGCAGAGCGACGTCCACGATCTCGGGGGTGACGCGGACGCGATCGCCGCGCGCGCCGCGCGTCGCGAGGGAGTCCCGGTCGCGC
>JALYRN010000762.1 GCA_030855295.1 Myxococcota bacterium
GGTGGTGCCGCCGTCGGTGCCGGGCGTCACGCCCGAGTCGGTGCCAGGGATGACGCCGCCGTCGGTGTCGGGGATGACGCCGCCGTCGGTGTCGGCGCCCGCGTCGTCGTCGATGCCGCCGTCGGCGTCGGCGCCCGCGTCGTCGGTCATCATCATGCCCGCGTCGTCGCCGGTGGTGCCGGCGTCGGTGCCGGCGTCGACGCCGGTCGCGGTGCACATGCCGTCGACCGTGCCGCCCGCAGCGACGCTGCACGCCTGGCCCGCGAGGCACGACGCGCTGCCGCAGCAGACGCCGTCCACGCAGCTGCCGCTCGTGCAGTCGGCGCCCGAGGTGCACATCGTGCCGTTCGGGTCACGACCGACCGTGCGCGCGCGGACGCGGAGCGTGTCGCTCTCGAGAACGGCGTACGACGCGAGGAACGGGCCTCCCGTCGCGGCGCCGAGCGCCGGCGTGAACTGCGACGCGGTGCCGGTCGCGATGCCGAGCGGCGACGCGGCGTCGAGCAGGGTGCCGTCGGCCGCGACGCGCGTCGCGAGGACGTCGAGATCCTCGGTCCACGCGACGAGATAGTGGCCGCCGTCGGAGGCGACCGCGGGACCGGCCTCGTTCGCGCTGGGCGACGCCATGATCGGCAGCCCGGTGCCGTCGAGGGACATGCCGGTCGAGCCCGACACGCGCGCGCCGTAGACGTCCGCGGGGGTCGTCCCGCCGCTGCGCTGGTCCTCCCAGACGACCAGGAAGTCGGTGCCGTCCGAGGCCACCGCGGGCGCGCCCTGGAAGCCCGCGGCGCTCCCGATCGCGATGCCGTTGACCGGCATCGCCGAGCTCAGGTAGCGCGTCGCGTACACGTTGACGTCGGTCGCCACGCGGGCGTCGGCCCACGTGACGAGGAACTGGGTGCTGCTGCCGGCGACATCGGGCGAGCCCTGCTGACCGGCCGAGATCACGATCGCGGTCACGCTGCTGAGGGTCGGGGTGCCGGTGCTCGGATCGAAGCGCCGCGCGTACACGTCGAACTCGCCGACCGCGCCCATCGCGTCGACGGGCGCCTGCTCCCACGCGGCGAGACAGCCGACGGTCGGGATGCACGCGACGGACGCGTTGTTCTCGGAGCGCGCTGCGTCGTTCGCGAGCGCGTACGGCGTGCCCGGCGTGCCGGTCGCGGCGGCGACGTTGACTGCGAACACGTCTCCGGCCTGGTTGAACGCGACGACGTACCTCGTCCCGAAGAACGCCGCGTCGCTCACGCCCTGTCCACCCGCACCGCCGGCGATCAGGAAGGCCGCGCCGGTGAGCGCGCCCGCGCCCGTGATGCGCGCGCCGTACACGTCGACGTCGCCGCCGAGCGTGTCGGTCCACGCGACCAGGAAGTCGGTGCCGTTCGAGGCGACCACCGAGCCGACCTGGTGGTTCGGCCCGTACGAGAGCACGACCGGTGCGGCGTCGAGCAGCGCGCCGCTGCCGTCGACCCGACGACCGACGACGTCGGCCCCGAGCGTCCCGAACTGCGACCACACCACGAGGAACGTGGTGCCGAGCGCCGCGACGGCCGGCTCCGCGCCCTCGAGCGCGCCCGAGAGCGTGGTGCCCGCGGTGCCCGCGACGGCGCCGGCGCCGGTGACGCGCGTCGCGCGGACCGCGACGGTGGTGAACATCGCGTCGGCGGCGTCGATGTACGCCACGAGATACGCGGTCCCGTTCCAGGCCGACGCCGGAGCGGTGTAGTGCCGCGCGTCGACGGGGCTGATCTGGGTCGAGACCGGCGGCGTCAGGATCACGCCGGCCGTCGGCACGAGCGCGGCCTGGACCATGTAGCGCATGGCCGCGAGGTCGTAGCCGCCGTACGAGACGAGCCACGTCGCGCCGCCGCCCCACGCGATGCTCGGCGAGAACCCGAGCGTCGCGATCGAGAACGCCGCGGCGTCCTCGGCGAACGTGCCGGTGGCGGCGACGCGCCGCCCCTGGAGGATGTTCGTGCTGTTCTGGCCCCAGCTCACGAGGAAGTTGGTCGCCGCGCCGCCCGCGCCGACCGTGCCGTCGCCGTCGCTGGTCAGCGAGGTCGGGGTCGCGTCGGTGATCGCGCCCGACATGCCGAGGCGCACGCCGCGCACCTCGAACGGAGCCATGTCACCGACGAGCCAGACCGCGAGGGTCGTGGTGCCGGCCGACGCGAGGCGGATGGCGCTCTCGGTGACGCCCGCGGTCGATGCGAGGGCGCCGCCGCCCAGCGCGCCGACGGTGCCGGCGGCGTCGACGGTCGTCGAGAAGAGGTCCCAGTCGGTGCCGTTGCGGCTGTCCTGCCAGGCGACGATCCAGCGGCTGCCGTTCCAGGTCGCGGCGGGGAAGAGCTCTTCCGCGCCGGACGCCGAGATGTCGAAGGGCGCGGCGTCGATGCGCGCGCCGGCCGAGCTCACGCGGATCGCGCGCAGGTCCCAGCTGCCGAAGAGCGAGTCGGCGAACACGACCAGCCACTGCGTGCCGTCGCTCGAGACCGCGGGGACGCGCTGGTCGGCGGCGATCGGGCCGCTGACGGGGGTGCCCATCGACACCTCGGGCCCGATCACCGGGTCGAGCATCGCGGGGTACGACGACGCCGCGAGCACGCGCTCCGGCACCGTCAGCGCGAGCGCCGAGCCGTCCCAGCGGACCGGCACCGCCGTGCGGGCGCCGCTCGCGTCGATCCACGTGCCGTGGCCGTAGCTGACGCCCAGGCCCGTGATCGGATCCGCGAAGTGCTCGCCCGCCTCGCTGGCGCCGCGATGCGTCCAGTCGCCGCGCACCGCGACGCGGACGGTCATGTCGCCCGAGCCCGCCGGCTGCGTGCCGAAGCGCCAGCTCTGCTCGACGCCGTCGACTCCGTCGCGGACGTGCTCGACCACCGCGCCACGCGCGATGTCGATCGCGCCGCTCTGCACGAGAGGGCTCGAGGGCGCGGCGTCCAGCCGCTCGCCGCCGCGCGTGACGCTCTCGGTCTCGGCGACGAAGGGGCTCGCGGCGCGGATCGCGCGGGTCTCGATCGGCGCGACGTGGACCGCGCGATCGAGCGAGGGCCGCGTGCCGGTGCGCTCGAGCGCGGGCCAGTGCGTGGGCGTGACGGCGATGGTGCCGCCCTCGACCTCGACCAGGTGCGAGTCGATGCCGGCGACCAGCCGTCCGTCGTGCGCACGGAAGGACGTCCGCGCCTGCGTGATCACGTCCACGACGTCGAACGCGGGCGTGGTCGCCTCTGGCGTCGTCGACGGCGGGTTCTCGAGCTCGCTCGGCGCGCCGCCTGCGCGATCACCACCGATGCAGCCGCCGAGCGCCAACAGGCAGCCCGCGCCCAAACCAAGGAGCTTCGCTCCGCGATCCAATTGCATGAGAACGCTTTCCTCCGTCGGATTCGTTCCGGACGCCGCCACCCCATGTTGCAGCGCCCCCGAACCCGCCCCAGTCGCGGCCTGCGATACCACAGGCCGAGCACGACCGGGAGGGTACGTCCCTACCGTCGTGGGCCTTCCTCGCCGTGAACTGGACGCCTGCGGCGTACCGGAGTACGGGCATGACGATGCGACGAGAAACGTGGATCGCCGCTGGGGCCGCGCTCGCGGCGGGGCTCGCAGCGCTCGCGGTCGGCGGGTGCGAGGGGGCGACCACGAGCATGGACTCGCGGTTCGCGACGCCCGAGCGGACGGTCGCGACGCTGCTGGCGAGCCACGGGCTCGAGGGGCTCTCGCAGGAGGAGACCCGCGCGCGCATGGCGCGCCACGAGCGCTTCGAGGTCACGGACGAGGCGGCGTTCCGCGCGTGCTTCGTCGATCTCGACGATCCGGTGAGCGAAGGGCTCGCGGGCTGGGTGCTCGGCGCGCTGGCGGCGGGGCGCGACGAGCTGCGCACGGAGATGTTCGCGGAGCAGGCGACGGTCGCGCCGCGCGAGGG
>JALYRN010000763.1 GCA_030855295.1 Myxococcota bacterium
CGCGCTGTGCACCATCAGCGGGAAGCCCTCGCCGCGCACCAGATCGGTGTCCGCCGGGTCGAACCCGAACGCGACGATGCGCCCCCGCGGCAGCTGCCTCGCGACCGCGAGCGCGTCGCCGCCGCGCCGGATCAAGACCTGATCGCCAGCCGCCTCGACGATCGGGGTGCCGCGATCGATCCGCGCACCATCGAGGCGCAGCCCGTCGAGCGCCGGGTGCGACGCGAGCGTCGCGGTGATGCGAGGGCGCGTCACCGCCGCGCCGATCGCGATCCCGCCGCGCGCCGGCGGCGCGAACATCATCACCGCGCCGTGCTCGACCCCGCTCGGGAGCGCGGCTCCGTCGAGCACCAGCGCGTGGTAGCGCGCCAGCTGCGCGGTCCCGATCGAGGCGATCGCAGGCGGCGCGATCACGTCGACCTCGAGGCCCGGATGCGACGCCAGCGCCGCCTCGAGGTAGCGGTCGCCGTCGCTCACCAGGAGCACGCGCGTCGACTCCAGCGCGTCGACGATCGCATACGCCCGATCGTCGCTCGCGAGCCCGTCGCGCCCGCCCGCGATCGCGATCTGCCGCAGCTCGGCGCGGAGCTCGGCGCGCGCGCTCGAGAAGCCACCGGCGTCGAGCACGACCGACTCGCGCGGCGCGAGCTCGACGCGCTCGTCGAGGATCGTCACGTCGCCATCGCGGATCACCACCCGCGCGGTCGCGCCGTGCGAGGCGAACGAGCTCACCTCGCAGCGCACCGCGTACTCGCCGACCGCCTCGGGCACCCGCCGCGCCGAGAACGCCGTGATCGCCACCGTCTCGGCCGCCGTCCCGACCGGGAGCGCGACGACGGGCGCGCGTGTCGGCACGTCGACGCCGCGATCGGCGACCACGAGGATCTGTCCCGTGCCCGCCTCGAGCGCGCCGTGCTCCGCGAGGATCGCGTCCGCGAGCGCGATCGCCGCCGGCAGATCCGCCGGCCCGTCGTCGAGCTCGAGCGAGTCGAGCGCGCGCTGCAGGTCCGCGGCGTCGTCGGTGATCGGCAGCAGCACCGTGGGACGCATGCCCGCGCGCACCACCGCGACCTCGCCGGTGATCGTCGTCCGCTCGACCCAGCGCCGCACCTCGAGCACCGCGCGATCGAGACGCCGCTCTCCGTCGACGCCGACCGCGTCCATGCTGCGCCCGGCATCGAGCACCACGATCGTCGTGCCGCGCACGCCCGAGCCGAACCGCGGGTCGCCGAGCAGCATCACGATGCCGAGCGCCGCGAGCAGCGACAGCAGCAGCGCGATCAGCGGGATGCGCCAGCTCGAGAGCCACTTGGGCCGTGCGCTCTGCACCGCGCGCAACCAGAACTCCACGTTCGAGACGACCTGCGGCACCGGCGTGCGCCGCAGCAGATAGAGCGCGAGCACCGACGCGATCGCTCCGCCGGCCATCGCGAGCATCGCCCACAGCGGGAACGCCGCGAACGTCACGCGCGCATCGCTCCCTTCGCGTTGTCCTGCCCGACGAACGCGCGCCGCAGCGCGAGCTCGATCGGCATGTCGATCGGCACGTCGATGAAGCGACCGCCCGCGCGCCGCGCCGCGTCGCGGCAGCCCGCGATGTGCTTCTCGACCTCGGCGCGGTACGCGTCGAGGAGATCCTTCGAGACCCGCAGCCGCACCGTTCGCTGGTCCTCGGCGTCGAAGAGCTCGAGCTCACCCGAGAACTGGGGCGCGAGATCTTCCGCGCAGCGCACGTGCACGACGCGCAGCTCGTGACCGAGCGCACCGATCGTGCGGAAGCCCTCGAGCCAGCCCTCGGGCTTCATCAGATCGCTGACCACCACGACCAGCCCGCGCTGCGGGAAGCGCTCGCCGAGCGATCGCACCGACTGCGCGAACGACGTCGGCCCGCCCGCGCCGCACTCGGTCAGGAACCGATCGACCTCCGGCAGATCCGCGGCGCTGCGCAGCGGCCGCGTCTCGCGCTCGAGGTCGTCGCCGAAGGGCATCACCATCGCGCGATCGAACTGCCGCATGCCGACGTACGCGAACGCCGCCGCGAGACGCTTGGCCATCTCGATCTTGGCGACCGGCGCCCCGCGCGACATCGAGCCCGACAGGTCGAGCATCACGTACACGCGCGCGTCGCGCTCTTCCTCGAACTGCCGGATCGTCAGCTGCCCGTGTCGCGCGAATGCCTTCCAGTCGATGTGCCGCACGTCGTCGCCCGGCACGTAGTGGCGGTGATCCGCGAACTCGACGCCGCTCGCGAGCACCGGCGACTTGTGGCCGCCCTGCCGCGTCGCGGTGGATCCCGGCCGCACCGCGAGCTGCAGGCGATCGAGGATCCGTCGAGCCGCGCGATCGAGGATCTTCACTTCTTCTTCTTCGCCGCGGCCGCTGCGCTGCCGTCGTCCTTGGTGCGATCGAGCTCGATCAGCGTCTGGTGGATCAGCGTGTCGGTCGTCGCCTCGTCGGCGATCGCATCGAAGTTCATCAGGATGCGGTGGCGCAGACACGGGTACGCGGCGCGCTTCACGTCTTCGATCGCGACGTTCAGGCGACCGTCGAGCAGCGCGAAGAACTTCGCGACCGCGAGCACGCTCTGCGCGGCGCGCGGCGAGGCGCCGGCCTTCACGTAGCGGCGATTGCACGCGGGCGCGCTCTTGTGATCGGGGTGCGTCGCGAACACGAGGCGCACGGCGTAGCGCGCGACGTGATCGGCGATCGGCATCTGCCGGATCGTCTTGCCGGCGGCGTTGATCGCCTCGGCATCGGCGACCTTCTGCACCGGCGCCTCGGTGCCGGCGGCGGTGCGCGCGACGATGTTCATCACCTCGTCCTCGGTCGGGAAGCGGACGAGGACCTTCATCAGGAAGCGATCGAGCTGCGCCTCGGGCAGCGGGTACGTGCCCTCGTTGTCGAGCGGGTTCTGGGTCGCGACGACGAAGAACGGCAGCGGCAGCGCGTGCGTGCTCGAGCCGAGCGAGACCTGCTTCTCCTGCATCGCCTCGAGCAGCGCGCTCTGCGTCTTCGGCGAGGCGCGGTTGATCTCGTCGGCGAGCACCACGTTCGAGAAGAGCGGCCCCGGCTGCAGCTGCATGATCGGCCGGCCGTCGGCGCCCGTCTGCACCATGTACGTGCCGAGCACGTCCGCGGGCATCAGGTCGGGCGTGAACTGCACGCGGTTGAACTTCAGGTGCACGACGTCGGCGAGCGTGCGCGCGAGGAGCGTCTTGCCGACGCCGGGCACGCCCTCCATCAGCACGTGGCCGCCGAGCAGCAGGCCCGCGGTGACGCACTCGACCGCCTCCTCCTGACCGACGACGCGCTCGGCGACCTGCCGCGTGATGCGCTGGCAGAGCTGGCGCACGTGGTCGAAGGGATTGAGGACGTGGATCTGCTTGGTCGCCTCGGACATCGGATCTCCTTGCGGCGGTCTCGCTCAGCGCGAGCCGCTCTCCTCGCTCGTCGTGCTCGTGCCGCCCTCTTGGAGCGCACGGAGGTATCGCTGAACGTACGCGCGCAGCGAGCCGGGGACGCGGGTGCCGCCTGCGATACGCGGGGCGTCACCGCGTGAGCCGCCGATGATACCAGAGCCCTCGCCGGGATCGCCGGCCGAGAGACCGTCCATGCGGACCCCGCCGCGGCCGGGCAACCGACCTGCGCCAGGCAGGAGGCCCATCGGATCGGGCTCGCCGCCGAGCTGCGCCGCCTGCCCGGGATCGGTGCCCGGATCGACCTGGACCCCGGCCGACGACGCGCCGGCGGCTTGCGCTGCGGCCAGCCCGGGATCACCCCCGGCACCGCTGCCCCAGCCGTGGCTCGGACTGCTCGCACCGCCGGTACCTTCGCCGCCGGCGCCTTCGCCGCCGGCCCCTTGGCCCTGTCCGGCGCCCTGGCCTTGGCCGGCGCCCTGGCCC
>JALYRN010000764.1 GCA_030855295.1 Myxococcota bacterium
GTTCCGCCGCCCGCGTCGCCCAGCCTCGCGTCGAGCATCGCGTCGACGGGCGCCAGCGCGGCATCCGCGGACGCGCGGGCGCCGCCGTCGTGCCGGGCGCCACCATCACGCGATGCATGTGGAGCCGCGCACGAGCCGACGAGCAGGGCGACGAAGAGGATCGAGCGCGTCACGACCTCGGTATTGCGCGCCACGTCGGTCGCGCGCTGCGCCGGATCCGTCAACGACCGCGGCGCTTCCGTCACCCTGCCCGTCGCGGCAGGAGCTCGGAGGGCGTGCGGCCGAACCGCGCAGAGAACGCGTGCGCGAACGCGCCGGCGTTCTCGTACCCGACTGCGATCGCGACCTCCGTCACCGACCAGCGCCCCGACTCGAGCATCACGAGCGCCTCGTCGAGGCGCCGCATTCGCCAGTACGCGCTCGGCGTGCTGCCGACCTCGCGCTTGAAGCCGCGCAGGAGCGTGCTCTCGCTCGCGCCGGCGTGGCGCGCGAGCGCGGCGACGTCGGTGCGCTCGAACAGGTGCGCCTCGATGAACGCGACGGCGCGCTCGACGGGCGCGGAGTGTCGCTCGACGAGCGACGCGCGATCGGCACCGGTGTCGCGATCGCGGAGGAGGAAGTACGCCTCCTTGACGATCTCGACCTCGAGGAAGCGCGTCGCGTCGTTGTCGAGCCCACCGCAGACCTGACGCTCGAACAGATAGCGCTGCACGATCTCGTCGACCCACACGGTGCGCGGCAGCACCTGCGGCGACGCGAGCCACTCGAGGAGGCGCGCCGGATCGAGCCGCACGTTGCGGTAGCGCTCGATGGTGCGCTCGAGCAGCGACGGGTGCGCCGTCGCGAGCAGCACGCGCGCGCCGCGGCCATGCGCCCGCAGCGCGACGCGCCGCCTGGCGGGCACCCACATCCAGCGGGTGCGATCGAGGAGCTCGCTCGTTCCGCCGATCTCCACGGACACGACCGCCGCATGCAGCGGAACGATCGCCGTGGTCGCCGGCAGCCGCACGCCGACCGCGCGATCGAGCGGCAGCCCCTCGACGCGCAGATCCATCGGCCCGCCCGGCAGCTCGACCCGGAACGGCTGCGGCGCGGGCGCCGGACCGGGGCGCGACATCGCAGGAGCGACGCCGTGCGGCGGGCTGTCGGGCGCCGAGCGCGCGCGTCGCGACGGCGGCCGGAGGGAAGGAGGTGGCTCGGAACGACGGCGTGGCACTGCGGCTCTCGATGCGCTCACGATGATAGCCCGCACCACGCGACCGAGGCGGCTCCGCGAGGCTCGCTCGTCGATCGCGGTACATTGCGGCCATGAAGATCCTCGGCCTCTGCGGGAGCCTGCAGGCGAGCTCGTCGAACCGCACGCTGCTCGAGACCGCTGCGTCGCTCGCGCCGGAAGGCGTGGAGCTCGTGCTCTACGACGGACTGCGCGCGCTGCCGCAATTCGATCCCGACCTCGATGCGCGGGGCGCGCCGGCGGAGGTCGCCGAGCTGCGCACGCAGCTCGCGGGCGCCGACGCGCTGATGATCACCTGCCCCGAGTACGGGCACAGCATGCCGGGCTCGCTGAAGAACGCGATCGACTGGGTGATCGGCTCGGGCGAGCTCGAGCAGAAGATCGTCGCGATCACCGCCGCGGTGTCGCATCCCGAGCGCGGCCGGCTCGGTCTCGGCGCGCTGCGAGGCACGCTCGGCGCCGTGAGCGCGCGCGTGGTCGGCGGCGAGCCCATCGTCCGCGGCGACGAGGGCCGGCCGCAGATCGCGGCGCTGCTCGAGTCGCTGATCGCGGCAGTCCGCGCGGAGCGCGACGTGACGTGACGGCGTTCGGCGCCGTCACCGGGCTGATCGCTGCGGCGGTCGTCGCGATGGGATGGGGCTTCGTCTTCGAGCAGCTCGGGACCGAGCACTTCGAGATCGACATGTGGCTCTACGGCGCGCTCGCCGCGCTCCTCTTCGGTGCGCTGGTCGGGGCCGGATGCGCGCTTCCGGTCTGGACCTCCGACGACGTCAGCGCCGGCCGCCAGGGCGGCGGTCTGCCGGCCATCGCGCTCGTGCTCGGCGCGCTCGCTGCGATGGCGGGCGACGTCGCGGCGATGGCGCTCGGCGCGCCGGGAACGGTGGTCGATCTGGCGTCGGCGCTCGTCTTCGCGCAGCAGCGCGGCGGGCTCGAGTGGGTGCTCACGTTCATCGCAGCGGGCGCCGCCGCCGCGACCTGCCACCGCGCGATCGAGGGCAAGCGGCGAGGCCGCTAGCTCGTGCCCTCGTCAGGCGCCGAGGATCTTGTCGACGGTGTCGCGGGCGCGGCCCTCGATCATCGCCTCGAGGATCGCGCGGACCTTCGGGTGCTCGTCGAGCACGCGCTGGATGCGATGGCGCGCGAAGGTGACCGCGGTGACCGGCGTGATCGCGGTCACGGTCGCGGTGCGCGGCCCGCCGGTGAGCACCGAGACCTCACCGACGCACGCGCCGCGCCCGAGCTCTGCGAGCTGGACCGTGCCGCTCGCGCCGCGGGTCTCCACCCGCACGGTGCCGTCCATCACGACGTGCATCGTGTCGCCGGGCGCGCCCTCGCTGATCAGGACGTCGCCCGTCTCGAAGCGCATCACGAACCCGCTCTCGAGCAGGTGCTGCCGCCCCGCGTCGTCGAGCGACTTGAACAGATGGCTGCGACCGACGATCGCCTCCATGTCGCGCTCGAGCGCGGCCTGCTCGGCGCGGTCGAGGAGGCGACCGCCGCTGGGGATCGTCGACGGGCGATGGACCACGGCGCGAGATTATCACGGACGTCGAGCGCGACGCTCGAGGGGTATCCCGACGTTTCCTCGAAGCCTGTCCCGAGGTCGACTCACTCGCGCACGCGCACCACCGTTCCGCGGCGCGCGTCGGTCGTGAGGATCGCGTCCCAGCCTGCCGGTAGCGCGGGCGCGGTGAAGCCGAACAGACGGCGCGCGTCGCGCGGCGCGAGGTTCACGCACCCATGGCTCCGGCGCGTGCCGAACTGGTCGTGCCAGAACGCGGCGTGCAGCCCGATGCCCCGCGAGAAGTACTGCACCCAAGGGACGCCCTCGATCGCGTAGTTGCTCTCCTGATCGGTGCGCTCGAGATCGTCCATCGTGTCCTCGGCGAGCTTCACCCAGATCCGGAAGGTGCCGGTCGGCGTGACGTGCCCGGCTCCCGCGCGCCCGGTCGAGACGAGCGTCGCGAACAGCGGCCGCGCGCCCTCGTACGCGACGAGCGTCTGCGTCCGCAGGTGCACGTCGATCCACCGCTCGTGCTCACCGACCTCCTCGGGCGGCGCCGAGAGCGTGGGCCGGATCAGATCGCGTGCTGCGATCACGCCATCCTCGACGCGCACGAGCCCGCGCGGGAGCTCTTCGAAGACGCGCAGCCGCTCGCGCCGTCCCGCGCGACGCACCGTGCCCCCCGCACGCCGACCGTCCCACGCGCGCACGATCGCGTTGGGGCGCGACGTCCACGCGACGTCGATCACGCCGCCCTCGAGCTCCACCCCCTCGAAGTCGCTGCCGCGCGCGTGGCGCAGCTGATCCTCGGCGACCCACAGCCCGCCGAGGCTCCGCACGAACGCCACGCCGCCGTGCGAGGTGCGCTCCGTGATTGCGAGCCCGAAGCCCTGCCCGAGCGACTCGGACCAGTCGTCCTGGAAATAGTCGCTCGGCCGGCGATACGCCCAGGTGCCGTCGACGCCGACGAACGCGTAGCGCCGCGGCAAGAGCGCGCCCGGCGCGACGATCGGCAGCACCTCCCCCGAGGGCTCGTCCGCGCTCGGTCGCACCAGCGACTCGCACACGAACGCCTCGTCGCCGATGCGGAACCACTCGCCGCCCGGACATCCATCGCCGCGCACGCGCGCCTCGAGCGGCAGCCGCGTCCCGACCCGAAC
>JALYRN010000765.1 GCA_030855295.1 Myxococcota bacterium
GCTCGGGCCGGGCGCCACCGCGGACGCGATCGTCGTGCCGCATCGCAGTGGGCGCGCGAGCCTGTTCCTCGATGATCCGGCGCTGCCGCGCCCCGTGCTGACCGACGTGATCGGCGGCATCTCGAACGACATCGTCAGCGCGGTGGTCGATCCCACGACCGGGCTCGTGTGGGTGACGAGCGGGGCGTCGGTGGCGGCGCGCGCGACCAACGAGCTGCTCGCGCTCGGGCCCATCGTGTCGGCGGCGAATCCGAACGTCGCGCGCCTCGCGGTCGTGCGCCGGATCGCGCTGACCGGCATCTCCGACGGGCTCGACACCCGCGACATGACCTTCGATCCCACTGGCGATCGGGCGTGGGTGCTCTCGCGCCGGCCCGAGTCGGTGATCACGCTCGACTTCTCGCTCGCGGCGCCGAGCGCCGGGCTCGCGCCGATCGGCGAGATCTTCGCGGTCGCGGCGGGCCCGTCGCGGATCGTGCGCGTCGTGATCGGAGGTCGGACGTTCCTGGTCGTCACGGCATACGACGCGAACAACGTGTCGGTCGTCGATCCCGATCTCGGGCTCGTCGCGACCGTCGCCGGCCTGACGGGGCCCTTCGAGATGGCGTTCGATCCGAGCCGCAACTGGCTCTTCGTGACGAACTTCCGCAGCTCCACGATCGGCGTCGTCGACCTCGCGCCGCTCGCGACGAGCGAGTCGCCGCGGCTGATCGCGGTGCTCGCTCCTCCGACCCCGCCCAGCCCCTTCTGACCGCCCCTGCGCGCGACCACCCCTCCGCTTCGACCATGCGAGATTCCGCTCGTCTCCTCTCTTCTCCGTCGGCGCTGATCGTGGCGATCGCGATCGGAGTGTCCGCGCTCGCGGCGTGCTCGCAGGGCGTTCCCGTCCCGGCGCCGCGCGCGTTCAACCGACCGGCGCGCATCGCGTTCGTGTGCTTCGCGCCCGGCGGCGAGCCCACCGCGATCGGCGCGTGCGTGCTCCCCGACGGAACGTTCGCGCCGGACTTCCGGATGCTCGCGCTGGTGCCGCAGCAGACGCGCGGCGAGGTCGGCGCGGTCGAGCTCTCGTCGGATCCGCCGCGCGTGCTCGACAGCGACGATCGCGTGCCCGGCTTCACGTTCGTGGAGACCGGCGAGGTCCCCGCTGCGATCGCGGTGTCGGAGACCAACCCCGCGTGCACGTGGGTCGCGAACCGCGGCTCACGCGACGTCTGGGGCATCGCCACCACGCGCTTCCTCCAGGCGCTGACGGTCGGCGCGACCCCGGCGCGCGTCTCGCTCGCGGGCATCGACACCGGAACCGGCGAGCCGACGTCTGGCCGGCCGCAGGATCTCGTGCTCGACGACTCGGGCGCGACGCCCGTGCTCTACGTGACGCTGCCCGAGGACGGGATGATCGCGCGCATCCCGGTCTCGAACACCGGGTGCGCGCTCGGGACGCCGGTCCTGTTCCCGGTGCCCAGCACGGTTCCCGAGCCTCCGCCCGAGGTCGCGATGATCCCCGAGCCGACGCTCGATCCGCTCGCCGAGCAGGACCGCGCGACGCTCGCGGTGTGCGGCGAGGGTGCGCTCGAGGTCGTGAGCACGGTGCCGGAATTCGTCGCGGTCGAGCCGCTGCCGGCCGAGATGCCCGCGCCGGTGCCGCTGGAGATCGTGCTCGAGCGCGATCCCGCGAGCGGCGCGCCGCTTCGTCTCCTGATCGGAGATGGAGCGCTGCCGGTGATCCACCGCTTCGATCTGGTCACCGGCGCGTTCGAGGAAGGCATGCGGACCGACGGTCCGATCCGCGATCTCACGCTGACGGCGCCCGTGCCCGACGAGGTCGGGGGGAGCGCGACGCGGCGCTACGTCTACGCGATCGACGACCGCGACGGCTCCGTGATGGTGATCGACGCGTCGACCGGGTACGTCGTGCCCGTCCAGCCGATCGCCTCGGGGCGTCCTCTGCGCCTGCCGTTCCAAGCGCCGGCGCGTGCGATCGAGGCGATCGACACGAGGACCGAGGGCGGCATCTGCGCCGGCGCCCCGGTGCCCCCGACGCCCGTGCCCGGACCGGACGTGCTGCGGGGCGTGTTCGTGTCGGTCGCGCTCTCCGACGGGACGGTGCGCGTCATCGACGTGTTCGATCGCGACTTCGGATGCCGGAGCGGCGCGGGCTGCGAGACCAACTTCGTCGGCAACGAGATCGCCGCGTTCTATCGGCGCCACCGACCGCGCGTGGGGCGGCGCATCGCAGAGAACGTCGCGCTCGACGAGCTGCCGAGCGTCGTCAGCGCGGGCGCCACGCTGCGGTTCACGGAGGCCGGCGCGATCGAAGGCGAGTCGCTGATCCCCTCGTTCGTCCCGGCCACCGAGTGTCCGGTCGGCCTCGCGCCCGTGTTCGTCGGCGAGGACGGCGCGTTCGTCTGCGCGATCACCGATCCCTGGTCGTCGCAGGCCGAGTCCTTCTCGATCACGTGGGAGGGCGCGATCCCGCAGACCTCGGGCACGGCTGGCGATCTGGAGCCGATCGACGGGGGGCTGGTCGCGCTCGACGTCCGGGTCGATCTCTGCGCGCGCGGCGTGCTGCCGATGGATCTGCTCGCGATCAACCCGGGCACGCTGCCCCCGGAGCTCGCCGACTCGGTGCGATGCCTCGCGCTCGAGGGCGCGATCGCGGGCGCAGCGCCCGAGCCGCTGCTGGTGGCGGTCGAGAGCGTGAGCGCCGGTCCGATGTCGGACGCGCTGCCTCCGTTCGAGTCGCGGATCGTGCTCCGCGCCGGTGCGCCGGTGCTCGACCGCGCGATCGATGGAGCGCCGCTGACGGTCGAGGACGTCCTGCTCTGCTACGGCGATCAGCTCGTCTCGTTCGAGCTGCGAGCGCAGGACGAGCTCGTCGTGCTGGGATCGAACAGCGGGTTCCTTCACCGCGTCGTGCCCGACCCGGCGACGGGCGTCTGCGTCGTCGACGAGTCGCAGAGCCCGCTGCTCGACGGGCGTGCGCGCCTCGGCGAGCGCTACGAGAGCCGACGGCTCGCGTTCGAGCTCGCGTACGACACGCGCCCCGACGTCATCCCGAGCATCGTGATCCGCTTCCGCGTCGGGAACGTGATCAGCCCGCTCGGAGTGAACCTCGGCACGGGCGGCACCATGGGCACCGCGCTGACGCTGCCGACCGAGCTGGTCTGGAGCGAGACGATGAATACGCTCTTCGCGCTCGACGAGCTGCGTCGTGGGCTCGCGCCGATCTCGGTCGAGCCGCTCCGGATCACGCGCTTCATCGAGTAGCCTTTCGGAGCTCCGAGCGGCCGGGCAGGGCCGGGAGCGGAGCGTGCGGAGATGGCGTGGCGGCGAACGTGAAGGACGGGGGCGTCTCGCCCGCGATGCAGCAGTTCTTCCGGGCGAAGGCGCAGCACCCCGATGCGCTGCTCTTCTTCCGGATGGGCGACTTCTACGAGATGTTCTACGACGACGCGGTCGTCGCGTCGCGCGCCCTCGATCTCACGCTGACCGCGCGCAGCAAGAGCGCCGATGGCACCGAGATCCCGATGGCCGGCGTGCCGCACCACGCGGCCGCGGGCTACCTCGCGCGCCTGCTCGAGAAGGGATTCAAGGTCGCGATCTGCGAGCAGATGGCGGATCCCAAGCTGACGAAGGGCATCGTTCCGCGCGAGGTCGTGCGGGTCGTGACGCCCGGGCTCGCGCTCGATCCCGACGCGCTCGATGCGCGCACCGACAACGCGCTCCTGGTGATCGCACCCGCCGGCGACGACTTCGGGATCGCCGCGCTCGAGCTGACGCGCGCCGACCTGCGGGCATGCACGCTCGCCGGCGGCGCGGAGATGCTCGCGGAGGTCGTGCGCCTCGATCCCCGCGAGGCGCTGGTGATCGGCGGCGGTGCGGTGCTCGAGGCGATC